>JANYAB010000093.1 GCA_025355225.1 Bacteroidota bacterium | reverse complement strand
CTATAACATAAGTGTTAACGGCGCTTTTAACACTAATAAAACAATATCCTTAGGCGCCCAATCGCCAACGCCAATAGTAGGCGGGACGGGTGTTGCTGAGACATTGACCAAGCCGGGTACCCCTATCGGGGCATATTATGGTTATAAGGTTGATCATGTAGCCAAGGACCAGGCCGAAATTGATGCATTAAATGCAAAAGCACAGCAAAAAACCGGCGATCCGACTGCAGTTTACCAGCAAGGATTAAAACCCGGCGACTTTATATTCAAGGATTTAGACAATAGCGGGGCCGTTGATTCAAAAGACCAGCAGTTTTTAGGGAGCGGAATTCCAAAGTTTATGTATGGCATTAACCTGGGAGCTACTTACCATAATTTCGACCTGAATGTAGTGTTATCAGGTGTTCAGGGTGTGCAAATTGGAAATGATCTGCGATCCAGTTTGGAGTTCGCAGGAACAGGGCATAACGCCTCAACCGCTATATTAAACAGGTGGGAAAAGCCGGGTGACGTTGCCCGTCTGCCACGGGCCGGGCAGGATGACAACGGATCGGGAAATTTAAGGCCATCGGATTTCTTTATTGACAACGGCGCCTATTTACGTCTCCGCAACATCACCCTGGGCTATACCTTTAATAAAACCACTTTACAAT
Organism: Bacteroidota bacterium; assembly: GCA_025355225.1. Lineage (GTDB taxonomy): Bacteria > Bacteroidota > Bacteroidia > Sphingobacteriales > Sphingobacteriaceae > Mucilaginibacter. The sequence goes on along the minus strand of JANYAB010000093.1, from coordinate 6,142 downwards.
CATTTTCGGGTAATGTTTTAAGTAAATTCCGTATATATATTGCTGCGGCAAATTTATTTACCATAACGGGCTATAAAGGGTATGATCCCCAAATAGGCTCGGACGGTGGCGATCTTATTTTTAACCGCAATATCGATCATGGCCAGCTTCCGCAGCCGCGCACAATTTTATTCGGGATACAGGCAGGATTTTAAGTAACATTTTAAAAAATATAATGATGAAAAAATTTATTAAATTCCTAATGACGGGCGGGCTGTTGGCCCTCTCAATAGGGTGTAAAAAAGATTTGAGTTTGATTAATAAAAGTAAGTACACTTCTGACACGTATTTTACCAGTGATGTTGCCTTAAACCAGGCCGTTGTGGCCACTTACGCAGGTTTGCTGCATACCGGTATGTGGGCACGCGAGTGGTATTTTACTTTTGATTTGCTTGGCTATGATGCCAAAAATAATGCGGCCATAGGAGGTGACTTCCTGCAATTGGTCCAGTATAATTTTGGCCCCGATCAGAGCGAGGTGGGCTCAACATGGGCAGCATTATACCAGATAATAGCGCGCGCCAATGTGGTTATTGATCGTGCGCAGGTATGGAAGCCGGATGTGGCTAAACCTACAGAGGCAGCTCACCAAATTCAATATATTGCCGAGTGCAAATTCCTGCGGGCTTATGCTTATTTTCAATTAGTTAATTTGTACGGCCGGGTACCACTCCGCACCCACTTTATATCGCTGCCAACGCCTACAGATATTAACGCGCCGAGATCATCTGTCGCCGCCATATGGGCGTTTATTGAGCAGGACTTGAAAGATGCTGAAGCCGGCCTTCCAGTAGCCTACCCAGACGCTGTTGACGATTACGGACGTGTTACGCAGGGCGCTGCAGTGGCGCTTTTGGGTAAATCTTATTTATACGAGAAAAAATGGGCCCCGGCACAAACCGAACTTACTAAGTTAACCCAGGCGCCTTTCACTTATTCGCTGGCGCCGGTTTATAACGATCTGTTTGATGATCCGAACCAGGATGATGCCACTAAGAATCCTGAAACCATTTTCCAGGTGATGAACCAGAAATGGACAGATTGGGGTATAGGCAACCAATACTACGTTTTCGGCGGGCAGGAAACCTGGGGTAACAAAGCAACACATTCAGACCGTGCGCAGGAATACGGCTGGAATGATTGGGACAATGTATATATAACTACAACTGCTGTTAACGCTTTCACCTATCCTAACCCGGTAACCCCTAATGTGAATTACGTGGATCCCCGCGCAGCGTTCACCTTTTATGGCGATGCTGCAAGTGGAGGCCAAACCCAATATTGCCAGCAATGTGCGACCGGACCTGTAGCTTATCCCTTCGCCGATGCCAAAAAAGGGGGGTACAAGTGGCTTAAATATGAATACTATAACAAGGTTTCGTCTTTTGGCGGACCGCAAAGTGGTATAAACGGCCAGGTAATACGTTACGCTGATGTATTGCTTATGCTGGCAGAAACCTATATACAGCAGGGTAATACCGGCACTCAGCCATTGGCTTTAATTAACCAGGTGCGCAGCAGGCCAAGCGTTAATGCCCCGCTTTACACGTCGCTGGGCAGCCAGCCGGCAGCTATGAGTATCCTGATGCGTGAAAGACAGTTAGAACTAACCGGCGAACAAAGCCGTTATTTCGACTTAATACGTTGGGGCATTGCGAAGCAAACAATAAATGCTGAAATGCAAGTTGAAAACGGTACACAGCCCTTTCAAGATAAAAATGTACTATTCCCAATACCTTTATCCGAGAAGAATTCAAATTCTGCGGTTGCTAAAGATATTACAGGTGATTGGAATTGATACGTTAATAATATATTTGATTAAAGAGTCTGCAACAGCAATGTTGCAGACTCTTTTTAATTAATTTTATTTTAAACTCACCATTTAGCTTAATCAAAATTGGTTTTTCAAATTCTCTATTTAAAAAATCATGAAAACGGTGAAAATCAACCCGTCACCAATCCGCCAACAAGCAGGATTATATGAGCTCAATTTGTTTTTTATAATTACCAGGAGACACCCCGGTAATCTTTTTAAATATTTTAGAGAAATAAAATATATTTTCGAACCCGGTTTGTGCGGCAATTTCCGAGTAGGTCATCCGGGTTGTTATCATGAGGTATTGGGCCCGCTCAATTCTTTTTTCATGTATGTATTTTAAAGGTCTTTCCCCGGTATATTGCTGAAACAAACGCGAAAAATAGTCGGTATGCTGGTTGGCTCTTTCTGCAAGATAAGTTACCGATAAATTCTGATGTAAGTTTAACTGTATATAGCTAACCGCGTTCAGGATTTTAACTGGTATATCAGTAGTTTCCCTATGTTTAAAAATCTCTGGTGTTAAAAATCGCGATACCAATTGCAATAAAATGCCATGCGTTTCTATAAATGTGCCCATGTTTTGCTGATTATTAAGCTCCTGGTACTCTTTATAAAAGACGTTTTTTTCATATATCCTCGGATTGTCGGAACGATTGATTCCCCGTCCGGGATTTATTTCCAGTAGCCGGGCAAAATTAATGATATCAACTGCAGTTGCTTTTATCCGGAAGATCGATCTGTTATTTGCAAACAATGATATGCCATCAGACGACTCCTCAAAAAACTGGATAAAATACTGGCTCAAATGATTTTGGCAGGTAAGATTACATAAAGTGAAGCTTGGTATGATATACAGAAAACCTGGCTCAAGCTTCAGTGTTGTGGAGATATCTGAAATTTCTCCTTCGCCTGCATCGATATAGTATAGTCTGAAATATGGACTAATTACATTTTTATAGTTCCACTTGAGAGTAAGGTTTACATAATCTACATTCAATAGCGTAAAAGTGTGTTTTAGGGCCCTTTTTATCATAATTTACAGTAAATAAGATGGTTTTAATAAAATCATATTTAGAAAGCAGATGACCTTTGTTTCTTATTCTTCACAAAGCCTTTATTAAACTTTATGCTATCGCCAGAACAATAATAAGCAAATAGTCGGTTTTGTATAAAAAAAAGTCCTATTAAGTTAAAAGTTTAGCGGCTATTTCAAAGTAAGTTTGATTTACCAAGTGCCCATAGCAATTAAAAGACCTGCTGATTGACCTGTTAATGTTATAGTAACCTAAGAATTTTAATTCAAAGCCTGGCTTTCTGTCTTTAATCAGATTTGCATGCCTGACCTGATAAAGACTTTATAATCCAATTCATGAAAAGAAGAACACTAATAAAAGGTTTAGCTACAGGATTGTCCTCTTTATACCTATCTAAGCTTCATGGGAACAGTCTGTTGCAGTCCTATTCTGACCTGGCTGGTACTTCCGGTCCTTTTCAACCAACATGGGACTCGTTGGCCCAATATCAGGTTCCGGAATGGTTCCGTGATGCCAAATTTGGTATCTGGGCCCATTGGGGGCCGCAGTGCCAGCCGGAGCGCGGCGACTGGTATGCCCGTGGGATGTACCAGGAAGGCAGCGACCAATATAAGTTCCATTGCGAAAAATACGGTCATCCTTCGAAATTTGGTTTCAAGGATGTAATAAACGAATGGAAAGCAGAGAACTGGGACCCGGGGGAGTTGCTTGCTTTATACAAGAAAGCTGGTGCCAAATACTTTATGGCGCTGGCCAACCATCATGATAATTTTGACCTTTATGATAGTAAATATCAAAGCTGGAACTCTACGAGGCTTGGGCCAAAAAAAGACTTGGTTGGCGGCTGGGCCAAAGCAGCGCAGGAACAAGGTTTACCTTTTGGAGTAACTGTGCATGCGTCGCACCCATGGACCTGGTATGAAGTTGCCCGGCGCTCTGATAAAAACGGCCCTTATGCCGGTGTGCCCTATGATGGTAAGCTTACTAAAGCAGATGGTGCGGGCAAATGGTGGCAGGGCTATGATCCGCAAGATTTGTATGCGCAAAACCACGCGCTGAGCCAGGATAGCCTTAATGATAACAGTATGGGCCGTCATTGGGATTGGGGCAATGGGGCCAGCGTACCCAGCAAGGCTTACTGTGACAAGTTTTTAAACCGCACCATTGAACTGATAGATAAATATGGCCCCGAGCTGATTTATTTTGACGACAGTGTTTTACCCCTTTGGCCGGTAAGTGATGTTGGCTTAAAAATAGCAGCCTATATGTACAATACCAGTATTAAAAAACATGGCAAGCTGCAAGCTGCCCTATTTGCTAAAGTATTGGATGAGCAACAACGCAAATGCATGATTTGGGATATAGAGCGGGGGCAAAGCAACCAAATTGAACCGCTACCCTGGCAAACAGATACCTGCATAGGTGGCTGGCATTATGACCGCCGCCTGTTTGAAAACAAGAGCTATAAAAGCGCCAGAACAGTAATACATACCTTAACCGATGTCGTAAGCAAAAATGGCAACTTGTTATTAAACATCCCGGTCCGCGGCGATGGTACCATTGACACCGAAGAACGCGCCGTTGTGGAACAGGTTGCCGCATGGATGCAGATCAACAGTGAAGCTATTTATGGTACACGGCCCTGGAAAGTATTTGGCGAAGGGCCTGCGATAGAATCAGTTGCGCCCATAAGTGCACAGGGTTTTAACGAAGGCAAGGGCAAACCTTTTACCGCAAACGATTTTCGCTTCACCACTAAGGATAAAACCCTTTACGCAATAATGTTAGGATGGCCGGCCGAAAAAGATGCATTCATTAAAAAGTTAGCAGCAAGTAACCAGATAGGTAAAGTAAGCCAGGTTAGCCTGTTTGGAAATGATAAACTAAGTTTTCAGCAAACAAGGGAGGGGTTAAAGATACAACTGCCGGAACAACCACCATGCAAAGATGCCTTTGTGTTAAAGATAGAAGGAGCTATTTAAATATCCTGTCATGACCAAAAATAAAACACTTTTCCCATTTATTTTGATTACCAGTTTGTTCTTTTTATGGGGTTTTGCGCATAACCTTGACCCAATATTGATACCACACCTAAAAAAATCGTTTACACTGACAACTGTTCAGGCTACCCTGGTAGACTCAGCAGTATTCATTGCGTACTTTTTAATGGCTTTACCTGCCGGGTTTATCATAAAAAAATACGGCTATAAAACCGGTATCATAGCCGGGCTGCTGGTATTCGCATTGGGTTCGTATTTGTTTATACCTGCAGCCAATAGCCAGCAGTATACATTTTTCCTGGTCGCCTTATTTATTATCGCCTGTGGCCTCACTATTTTAGAAACAGCAGCTAATCCTTATGCTTCTTCATTAGGAGATCCCGAAACTTCCACACAAAGGCTAAACTTTGCACAATCATTCAATGGACTGGCCGCTACGCTTGCGCCTGTGATTGGGGGGCATATTATACTAACCAAAGGTTATACCACGGCACAGTTAAGCGTAATGACAGAGCAGGGCCGCAAACTGGCGCTTGCCGCCGAAGCATCTTCCGTAAAAATGCCTTATTTTATACTCGGGAGCGTGTTGGTGATAGTAGCAGTTATTTTTGCATTTACTCATTTGCCCAAAATTCAGCATCATGAAGGTCATGCCCCCAGTAAAAGCATTTTCCATGCCTTAAAGCACCGTCATTTAGCCTGGGGCGTTATCACACAGTTTTTTTACGTGGGCGGACAGGTTTCCGTGTTTAGCTTGTTTATTCTGTATGCGACTCGGTCGTCAGGCATATCAGAGGTAACAGCGACCTACTATTCGGGTTTATGCGGCGCTGCGTTTTTGACCGGCAGATTTTTTGGTACGTTTTTAATGCGATATTTTCATTCGGGCAGTTTACTCGCCGTTTACGCGGGCATCAATATTTTACTTTGCACAGTTGCTATTTGGGGCCATGGCATGTTAACCGTTTACACAGTTATTACCATGTGCTTTTTTATGTCCATCATGTTTCCCACTATTTTTGCGCTGGGTATAAAACAATTAAGGGCCGATACAGAGTTCGGCAGCAGCCTGATCATTATGTCTATTGTCGGCGGAGCCGTTCTGCCGAGGATATTTGGCTACATCAGTGATGTTACTGGTAATATTCAATACGGTTACTGGGTGCCGTTATGCTGTTTTGTGGTGGTGGCGTTTTTTGGACTCAAAGGTCACCGGGTAAAAATAAAGGCGGAAAGTTTGCCTGTTTCAA
>JANYAB010000806.1 GCA_025355225.1 Bacteroidota bacterium | reverse complement strand
TATTCTTCATCCACAAACTGATAATCAAATGGCTGAGCCGGGTTGTAAGCTTTAAATACCTTTTCTATTTTTCCCAGTGCTTCATGGGTACTTATTTTGGGGTTTATTTTTACAATAACAAAATCGCCCCCGCCCTTTAGCAGGTGGAAAAGGGTTGGCCTCACCGGAGCGTAGGGCGATTCGGAAACCATGTCTTTAACTACGCCAATGATGTGATACGGAACCCCATCCCATTTTAAGGTCTCGCCAACCGGGTTTTTCATCCCCATATATTTTGCAGCGGTTTCATTGATCACAAATGCAAGCGAATCGGTAAGATAGGTGGCAGAAATATCGCGGCCACTTGTAAATTGCCAGGCAACGGTTTTACCATAATCAGGAGAAACATCAATATTGGGGAATTCGACCGCTAACCCGGGATCCTTGCCTTTCCAATCAAAACCGCTATTGGATGAGTAATCTCCGGTAGTGGGGCTTCCGGCCTCGGCTATGGATATGATTGTCCCGCTTTTCTCAAGCTCATCTTTCACAGCAGCAAACTGTTTATGTATATCACCAGTTACCATCGGTAAGGTAACCAAACCTTCGCGGCCATAGCCAACAGGGCGGTTCTTTGCATATTGGATTTGCCGGAAAACAACAATAGTACCGATGATAAGTGTTACAGACACTGTAAATTGCAATACCACCAGCACCTTGCGGGGAATTGCCGCTAAACGACCGACCCTGAATGTTCCTTTCAATACTTTAACCGGTTGAAAAGATGATAAATACAGCGCGGGATAACTACCCGAGACAAGGCCGGTTATTAGGCTGAAACCAATACCGGCCAACCAAAACAAAGGATTATTCCATAAAATGGACACTTTTTTTCCGGCTACGTCATTAAAGAAAGGAAGTGTAAGCTGCACTAAAACAATAGATAGAATAAATGCAAAAGCAACCACCAGCAATGATTCATTCAAAAATTGGTAGATAAGCTGGACGCGTAAAGAACCAATAGCTTTGCGGATGCCAACTTCCTTTGCGCGTTTTTCGGATCGGGCCGTGCTTAGGTTCATAAAATTGATGCAGGCCAGCAGCAATACAAAAACACCTATTATTCCAAATAACCACACATACTGAATACGGCCGCCTACAATAACCCCGTTCTTAAAGTCTGAGTATAAATGCCAGTTTTTCATCGGGTTAAGAAAAACCTCGTTTTTTTGCTTTAGCTCAATCTTATTCACTTTAGTCAGTTTGATATCCCTGATCTTTGCCGAAACCTTATTTATGTCGGCATTATCGGCTAACTGGGCATAAGTGAAATAGCAGTTGCAGCGCCAGGTATCAGCCTGCTTTTTTAGCCCGTTGGAGTTTGAAAATAGCTCCCATGGCGCTACAAAATTTACCCCGCCGAAAGAGGAGTTTTCAGGCAGATCTTCATAAACACCGGTTACCTTTACTACCTGGCTATTATCAATCTTCATCATCTTATCCATCGGGTCTCTACTGCCGAAATAGGCTTTGGCGGTTGAAGCTGACAGCAGGATAGATGACGGGTCATTCAACCCATTTTTACTCCCTTTCAGCATTTTAAAGGACAGCATCTCAAGTGCTGATGGTTCAAAATAGGTTCCGCCCGTTGTTAATTTCTTGTCGCCATAGCTGAGGATATGCCCAAAGTTGTAGGTAGCCATGGTGACATTCTTAAAATCGCTGCCAAAACTTTTGCGCAGTTCGTTGCCCATGGGCCAGGGCACACTGTTCCCTGTGCCCATTTCGCCATTCATCATATTGTTTTGCAACACCTGGACAATACGGTCGTAATTTTTAAAGTTTTTATCAAAGGATAATTCATCCCATATCCATAAACCGATCAGCATTGCCACAGCCATGCCTACAGCAAGCCCACCGATATTGATGAGCGAAGAAGCCTTGTTTTTAATAAGGTTCCGCCATGCGATTTTTAAATAGTTCTTTATCATGATGTTTAAACTCTAATTTCTAAACTCTAAATCCTAATTTTTGGATACATTCTCGCTGGCCACTGCCAACTAAAAACTGCCAACTATTTCACTCACTTCTAAGACTCTTTACCGGGTTAGCAATGGCCGCCTTTATACTTTGGTAACTTACCGTTAACAATGTAATCACGACGGTGCCCACCGCTGTTGTGCTAAATATCCACCATGATAAATCCGCGCGATATTTATAGTTCTGCAGCCAGCCATGCATAAAATACCAGGCTATTGGAATGGCAATGAGCAGAGAGATAGATACCAGTATTACAAAATCCTTTGACATTAGTCGCCATAAGCCAAAAACGGAGGCACCCAGCACTTTGCGCACCCCAATTTCCTTAATGCGCTGCTCAGCCATAAAAGATGCCATACCGAACAGGCCCATACAGCTGATAAAAATGGCCAGGGACGTAAAGAAGCCAGCCAGCTTGCCTATGCGCTCCTCGTCCTGGAATTTTTTGGCGTATTCAGTATCGGTAAATTGGTAATTGAATGGGCTGCCAGGATCATATTGCTTAAATATCGCGCTTATCTTTTCGATCGCTTCACTGGTACCCATTTTGGGATTTAGTTTGATGTTTGCAACGCCGCCATTTCCCATTAATAAAGTAAATATGGTAGGCTCAACGGGTTCGTAAGGCGATGACATCACCATATCCTTTACCACGCCGATCACCTTAAACTCTTTATACCATTTTATTGGTTCTCCGACCGGATTTTTTAAGTTCATGAATTTTACAGCCGCTTCATTGAGGATCATGGCGGATGAATCGCTTACGTAATCACGGGAAAGGTCGCGGCCCTGTATAAGCTGCCAGCGTACGGTTTTCCCAAATTCAGGACTCACCTGCACTGTATTGAAACCATCCTGTAACTTGGGGTCTTTACCGCGCCAGGTTAAACCGCTGTTATTCGACCATATTTGGGTAACCGGGCTACCCGACTCCGCTAACTCCGTTGCGGCGCCGGATTTCAGCAGGTCATATCTTACTGCATTAAAATGATTGTGGATATCGGGTGTTTGCAGGTATGCCTGAACTACGCCCTCGCGGGTATAGCCTACAGATCTGTTTTTTGTGAATTGCACTTGCCTGAAAACGACGATGGTGCCGATAATTAAGGTAACCGAAACCGTGAATTGCAATACCACCAATATTTTGCGTGGAAGGGAGGCCAGCCTGCCTGCACGAAAAGTGCCTTTTAGTACCTTAACAGGCTGAAAAGAGGATAGGTAAAAAGCCGGGTAACTGCCGGCAACAATGCCGGTTAGGATGCTGAAACTTAAGCCTAATATCCAAAATAACGGGCTTGTCCATAAAATAGCCATTTGCTTATCGGCCACCTGGTTGAACCATGGCAGGGTCAGTTGCACAAGCAATACCGAGAACAGGAAAGCAAAGCAGGAAACAAGCAGCGATTCGCTAAAAAACTGGCTGATGAGTTGTTTACGTAATGAGCCTAAAGTTTTACGGATACCTACTTCTTTTGCACGTTTTTCGGAACGGGCCGTGCTGAGGTTCATGAAGTTGATACAAGCCAAAAGCAGTACAAATAGACCGATGATGCCAAACATCCAAACGAATTCGATCCTGCCGCCGGTGAGCACCCCATTTTTAAATTCGGAGTACAGGTGCCATTTGCTCATAGGGTGCACAAACAAGACCGATTTAAAGGTAAGTCCGACCTTGTCATTATTTTGGGCAAGGCCGATCATTTTGATGTTTTTAATATGTGCCGAAACTTTTACCGGGTCGGCATTGGGTTGCAATTGCGCAAATATCTGCCAGGAGTTATTGCCCCATAAAGTTGCTGCCTGTTTCAGGTACGGGTTGGTGGTCATATACTGATCCCATGGAGCGATCAGTTCCATATCATTGAACGAACTGTTGTGCGGCAGATCCTCATATACACCGCTCACCTTAAAATCATACTTGTTGTCGATCTTGATCACCCCGAACATCGGGTCGGCATCGCCAAAAAGTGATTTGGCCAATTTGGCTGAGAGCATAATAGATGACATATCTTTCAACCCGGAACGGTTCCCTTTAAGCATTTTAAGGGTTAACATATCAGGCGCTTCGGACTGCATGTAATTGCCCTGGGTATTTAGCTTTTTATTTTTGTAAGCGATAATGTGCCCCTGTGTCCAGGTAGATAATACCACATATTTGAAGTCCCCCTTAAAGTCTTCACGCAGCTTTGGGCCGAGGGGAAGTGGTATGGATTTTTGTGTGCCAGTCTCGCCATTAAAGGTCTGGTTCTGCATTACCTGAACGATATGGTCGTAATTTTGGAAATACTTATCATAGGACAATTCGTCCCATATCCAAAGGCTTATCAGCATTGCCACCGCCATGCCCACCGAAAGACCGGTAACATTAATAAAAGTATGCGCCTTGTTTTTTACAAGATTTCGCCACGCGATTTTTAAATAGTTCTTTATCATGATGCTTAAACCCTAAATCCTAATTTCTAAACTCTAATTGCTAATTTCTAAACTCTAAATTCCCCTATCATAGTGTTTTCTAACTGCCAACTGCCCACTATTCTTTACTCACTTCTAAGACTCTTAACCGGGTTTGCCATTGCTGCTTTTATACTTTGGTAACTCACCGTGAGCAATGTGATGACAACAGCACCTATAGCCGTTGCGGCAAATATCCACCACGACAGTTCTGCACGGTAGGTGTAATTCCTGAGCCAACCCTGCATAAAATAGAAGGCAACCGGTATTGCTAATATTACCGAGATGCATACCAGCGTAACAAATTCTGTCGACATTAATTTCCAGAGACCGAAAACTGATGCACCAAGCACTTTACGTACACCAATTTCCTTAACACGCTGTTCGGCCATGAAGGATGCCATGCCGAATAAACCCATGCAACTGATAAAGATGGCCAGTATGGTAAAGAAGCCGGCCAGTTTGCCTACACGTTCTTCGTCAGCAAATTTTTTGGCATACTCAGTATCTGTAAAATCATAATTAAAAGGGGCCCCGGGAGCATATTGTTTAAATACTGCCTGTATCTTATCCAATGCATCCCTGGTGCTCATTTTTGGATTTATCCGGATGTCGGCTACGTTTCCCTGTCTTTTCATAAAATAAAATAGTGTAGGTTGAACAGGCTCATAAGGTGAGGTCATTACCATATCTTTTACCACGCCGATCACTTTATAATCGCCATTCCATTTAATGATCTCACCCACCGGGTTTTTCAAATTCATGAACTTTACAGCCGATTCATTTAAAATCATGGCTGATGAATCACTCAGAAAATCTTTTGAGAGATCGCGGCCGTCAACAACTTTCCAACCTACTGTTTTTCCAAATTCTGGCGTTACGTCGATGGTGCCAAAATCATCCTGCAGCCTGGGGGCCTTGCCCCGCCAGGTGATACCGCTGTTATCAGACCATAAATCCGTTACGGGGCTGCCCGATTCAGCCATTTCGGCTATTGCGCCCGACCTTAATAAATCGGCCCTTACTACGCTAAAATGATTGTGAATGTCCGGTGTTTGCAGATAAGCCTGTATTAATCCATTGCGGCTGTAGCCCACGGGCCGGTTTTTGGTAAATTGCACCTGCCTGAAAACCACGATGGTGCCGATGATAAGAATTACTGACACTGCAAATTGGAGCACAACCAATATTTTACGTGGCAATGCGGCTAAACGTCCTGCGCGGAACGTACCCTTAAGCACTTTGACAGGCTGAAAGGACGATAGGTAAAAAGCCGGATAACTGCCTGCTATTATCCCGGTGATCAAACTAAAACAAAACCCGATGATCCAAAAGACGGGGTTTGCCCATAGTATAGTCATCTCTTTATCGGCAACCTGGTTAAACCAGGGTAATATCAATTGAACGATAAGCAGTGAGAACAAAAATGCAAAGGAGGCAACTAACAATGACTCGCTAAAGAACTGGCTGATGAGCTGTTTGCGCAAAGAACCCAGGGTTTTACGTATGCCCACTTCTTTGGCCCGTTTTTCGGACCGCGCGGTGCTCAGGTTCATGAAATTGATGCAGGCCAGCAGCAATACAAAGACGCCTATGATGCCAAACATCCATACAAACTCGATCTTACCGCCTGTATTTACCCCATTTCGGAATTCGGCATATAAATGCCATTTGCTCATGGGCTGTAAAAAGATCGCCGCATTAAACGTGAGCCCAACCTTGTCGTTATTGGCGGCAAGGCCGACCATTTTCAGATTCTTGATACGTGCCGAAACCTGGTTGATGTTAGCGTTGGGGTTCAATTGCGCAATTATCTGCCATGCGTTGTTTCCCCAAAAATTCTGTGCCTGCTTTAAATAGGGGTTTGTGGTCAGGTACAGGTCCCAGGGTGCAATAAACATCATATCGTTAAATGATGTATTACGCGGCAGGTTTTCATAAATGCCGGTCACCTTAACATTGTACTTATTATCTATCTTGATCACCTGGCCCATCGGATCGGCATCGCCAAAGACCGCCCTGGCCAGTTTTTCCGAAATAATGATGGACGACATGTCCTTTAACCCTGAACGACTGCCCTTTATCATTTTCAAGGCGAGCATATCAGGGGCCTCGGGCTGCATATAGCTCCCTGACTGGTTTAAGTTTTTATCTTTATATGAAAGGATGTGGTTACGTGTGAAGGT
>JANYAB010000248.1 GCA_025355225.1 Bacteroidota bacterium | reverse complement strand
ATCTGCCAGTAAATACACCAAGTAGTGCAGTACCTATAGCAGGTATTGTAGAAAGTATCCCTTCGGGGTCATGAATTTTATCATGCAGCCTGCCTGGCAACAGCAACCTATCAACATATGATTCAAATGAACCCTGCATGGTTAACACCCCGCTACCGAATCCCGGAACGGGGATAAACATCATTGCCGCCCAATACCCGGCCAAAAGCGCAATGAACCATAATATTTGCCCGCGAAGACTAAAATTAAGGTAGATGATACCCGCAAAAAACCAGGCGAGACCAATACGACCGAGCACACTGGCAAAACGGGTGTTTTCATAGCCGTTAAACTTTAACAATCCATTTACCACCATTCCGAGGGCAATAAGTATCAGTGTACGCCTAAGCATAGAGCCATAAATACTCCGTTTCGCCTTTACCGGCAATTGATCGACCGACTGGACACCAGCCTGAGCAATTTTATTAGTTATCGAATAAGGCATTGAAACGCCCGCAATAAACAGGAAAAGCGGGAAGATCATGTCGTAAAAAGTGATTCCGTTCCATACCGTATGATGTAGTTGGCCTGAGAACCATATAAACAGGGGCCATTGGGTCGCCTTTGCCAGTGCATGAATGATCTGTTCGCCGCTCATGATCCAGAACATATCAAAACCGCGTAAAGCATCGAGAGATAGAAGTCGTTTAGTGTTTTGTATATTTGGGGGTGTCGTCATTTGAAATCATGCTATTTTTTATTCATAAGCTGCACCTATGAGCTTCCTGTATTTATCATACATCGCAGTTGCCATGGTTACACTATTACCTGTGGCCTGCGATGGATAACTTTTATGGCTATTTACCCATTGCCATTCCCACAGGCTGATCGATTTGTCAAAGCTTTTTAAGTCTGCATCCTTGCCATGGTCAAGTGCATCTTCCAGCAAAACAAAAAATTTCTCCCATCGAGGCTTATAGAAATCATTAAGCAAACCGCTCCACTGCCTGCATGAGTATTCATGCAGGGGGCTATCAGGGCCGCCCCATAGCGTGATCAGATCACGGGCGTTACGCTCGTAAATATCCTTTTCAGCCATTGTTATGCCCTGATTGCGTGCATCAGCCAGCCACGGACCCAATAAAAAGTCCTTCCGTGTTGCAAGCAGTGCGTCCATATCACTAATAAGCTGTAAATATTCCTGGCTATATTTTTTGAACTCGGTGATGTTTTTCCTGCGATAGGCATTTACCCATTTCCTTTGTAATGGCAAAGCGTAGTTAGCCAGCGCCTGCCGGGTTACATCTACAAGATCATAGCGAAAACCATCACTCCCTCTGCAAGTTGGTATAGCTTTTATCATTGCATCCCATGCCGGTAGAAAATCCTTCGGTTTATAGTTAAAGGTTGTACGCGTCCATACAGTAATTGAATCCAATGTTGGGCGACCCGTTATAATCGATTCTGAGCCATCTCTAATGATATGCCCTCCGCTGTAAACAGTTTTTCTCAGTACGTTCCAAGCTTCTTCGGTGTTCTTATTGATATGCCCATAGCGGTTTAGCTGGTATTGTTTCAGCCATTCGTCCAGGTTAATAGCTTTATCCTGCCAGGTATTGGCTGCCATCAGCTCGTAAAGCACCGGGTTTTGTTCAATGGCTTCCATTGTAAGGCCAATGCCCTCTAATCGATTTGATTTAGGATCACCGAGGGCTGACGCAGGGCCAGCGGCCACATCATCCATGCGGCCAAAAAGAACAATATTGCCGCCAAAATTGTGCAGCATGTTCCATATCCAGGGCTTACCATAAAAAGCTTCAGTACGTTTCCAAACCGGCTCAATTTCGGTTGCAAGGTCAAGGATAATCATATGATCATCCGGCACCGCCTTCAGTAATGCCTTTACCTGGGGCTGCTTCCAAAACTTTCTGTCGCTGTAAAATAGCCAGCCCTGCATCACCCATGTAGCATTTGGGTCAGCTTTGCTCATAGCCTGGTACACCCGTGAACTTAAAGCCGAAAGGTAGGTGGTGTCATTAGTTGGAGGTTCGTTCTCGTTAAAAGTGTCGGCAGAATATAAATGATCTGTTCCGTAAAGTTCAGTTTGGGTTTTAATAAACTTGTACCCAATTTCTGCAAAAAGCGGGTCCTCAGTATCTAAGATATAAGTATCGGCAAAACCATTGTTCCAATTGGTCTTTTTAAGTTTTGACGCCGGGAAATGTTCCTGAAATGATGACGGCACATGTCCTGTAAAAGATTGTAAAATTGGTTTCATACCCAGGCTTCGTTCACGTTGCAATATTTTTTGCTGTAAATCCCGGTGACTTTCCATCCAACTGACGGGCAGCGGGCCACCCCAGCCATCCAGATTGCCCATCCAAAACCAGGAGAAATAAGCGGGGCCGCAAAAAAAACTTTTCAAATCCACGTCACTAAAGCCCATGTCTTTATATACCCGGTACCAGGTATATTCCTGTCCGGTAAGTGCCAATGGCATATTGATACCATGTAAGGCCATCCAGTCTATTTCTTTTTGCCACCTGTCCCAGTCCCACCAGCTCATGCTGTAATTAAAAGTGCAATAATTAAGGTAATAGCGATATTTATAAGGTGTTTTTTTATGTACCAGGTTTTTAACCGGCGGTAATTTTACAGGCAAATTGAGGTTTATGCCGTTCCAGGTTACCTGGCAATGTGCATAATTGGTCAGGTACTCATATAATGCGGAAGCGACCGAAACGCCATTATTCCCTCTTAGTACTATCTTAGTACTACGGCTTTCAATTTCAAAAGCATCTTTGTCGCCTGCATTAAGCTGCTCAACAACAAAAGCAGATGCCCGCTGTGGAACTACCCTTTTTATGAGGGCGTAGGATGCCTCAGTATTTACCTGCGCCAAAACAGTAATACTGCCTGATGCAAGCAAAAAACATATGACAATTTTAAAACAGTAAATGGTTTTGTACTTTTTCATAACAGAAGATATTGAACAAGAGGTATCCTTCTGATCTATTTTACAACATTATTATCAGCAAAAAGAAGTAGAACATGGGCCGAAGCCCACATTCTAAGTTAACAACTAATCAATATATCTGTTTAATAACCGGGATTTTGCACTAGTTTGCTATTTAACTGCAGCTCAGGTGTTGGTATCGGAAATATTCGCTTATTCGGATCGACATCCGTTTTTATGCCCCAGGCATTTTCATACATGCCATATCGTATCAGGTCATTCCGGCGCCAGCCTTCGTCAGCAAATTCCCGTGCACGTTCTTGCAGTAGTGTTGTCAGATCGACAGAGGTAAACGCTGCGGCCTGTGCCCTTGCACGAACCTGGTTAACCAACGATAATGGTGAATCGCCATTGGTAGCATTGGCGCCCCGTAATATTGCTTCAGCTTTTTCGAGTAGAACATCGGCATACCTGAAAAGCGGTACATCGTTGCTTTGGTTACGGGTTGGCGCCTGGCTGTCCGGGTAGAATTTGTTGTTCCGGTAACCCTCTTCATTGGCTAATTCATCATTGCCTATATCAAATGTTGAGGGGTTTCTCCATACTATATTCGGCGTAAATTCTAACTGGTGCACTACAACACCATTAGGATCCGAACCACTGTAACTCGCATCTAAACCAATGTTGGTGGTTGTAATGGTAATAGGGGTACCGTCATCGTAATATTGTTTCCCTGTCAGATATTGTTTATTACGTATATCATTAGGGTCATTAAAATAGGCATAATAAGACGGATAGGTGTAAACAGGACCATCAGGAGTATAAGGCATATTATACTTCGCTTTCAAAGCCGGGTGCAGGGTCCAGCGGGCATAATACATCCCCTGGGCATAAACACCATCATAAGGTATGGCATAAATAAAGTCCTTGATCTGTGGGCCATTATTGGGTTTAAACATACCCAGGTAATCAGCATCAAGGGAATACTTGCTTGCCGAAATTATATTGTCGCACATAGCTACGCAATCACTGTATCTGGATGTTCCGGTATAATATTCGGCATTCAGATACATCTTGGCCAATATGGCATAAGCCACATATTTGGTAGGTCTTCCGTAAGTCGTCGCGTCAACCGAGGCACTTAAATTGGGGATCTGCGCCAGTAACTCACTTTCGATAAATGCAAACACTTTTGCCCGGGATTGAGTGCCCATGCTGCTTGTATCTCCAAATTTGGAAATGATCGGCACGTTGCCGAAGTTGTCCATCATGAAATAATAGCACATGGCCCACATGGCTTTTATCTCAGCTATAGTTTGAGTTTTGGTTGCACTTTCCGGAGCTAAACTGAACAATGATAAAACCTGATTACAAGTACTTATAGTTCCATATCCCCATTGCCACATGGTCTCGAGATTGCCGTTGTCGCCGGTGTAGGTATGAAGGTTCAAGGTAGAATAATTACCACCATCAAACCAGTTTCCTCCACGGGCCACTAAAACCTCCATGTCAGTGCTTAAATTTTCGACTAACCACCATTGCCTGCCAGGTGCACCTCTGAATGAGGTATAAATAGGCCCGGTAGCTGCTACAAACTGCGCTGCAGTTTTTGGAAAGTTAGCGGGGGTAAGCGTTGATGTGGGGGTAACGTCTAATTTGGTACAGCCCGACAAACACGCGGCGGCTGTACAATAGGTTAAAATGCCTATATAAAAATTTCTTTTGAAACGATTCATCTTTTTTGATCTTAAAGTTTAATTATAAATCTACTTGTATGCCACCAAGGAATGTGCGGGTTTTTGGATAATAGTTATTCATATCCACACCAATAAATTGTCCGCTGGGCTGGTTGTTAAGGGTCAGATTTAATTCAGGATCCACACCTTTGTACTTGGTTATAATAAACA
>JANYAB010000247.1 GCA_025355225.1 Bacteroidota bacterium | reverse complement strand
GCAAAATCTGTTCCCGGTTTATCCGTAAGAATATTGACTAAATTTACTGCCATAACTTGCCTGCAATTCATCAATATTAAAAATAACAAACCGCTAAATCATCTTAAATATGCTTTGGCATTTTAATCGCACAACACGTTATTATTAATAAGACCTTTCTTGAAATTGTTTTAATTTGAATTTGGCAACATTAAAAAATAGGATTGCACCATTAAGTTTTTATTACTCCCGATTTATTTTTACAATTGTAAATACTATTTTAATTTATGCAAAGATATACCGGCCAAAAACGAATTTTAGTAGCTACTGATTGTATAATATTTGGATTTGATGGCTGGAACCTAAAACTATTACTGGTGCAGCGGGCTATTGAACCCGAAAAACATAAATGGAGCCTGATGGGTGGTTTCATACAACCATCAGAATCACCCGATGATGCGGCAATACGTATATTGGAACAGCGTACAGGGTTAAGAAACGTGTATATGGATCAGTTCCATGTATTTGGTAAGCCTGATCGCGACCCGGTTGAAAGAACGCTTTCAATAGCTTATTACGCGCTCATTGACATTCATCAGTACGAAAAACAAATTGTTGATGAGTACCATGCAGAATGGTTTTTGCTAAACGAATTGCCGGAACTGATATTTGATCATGCCGAAATGGTTAAATTGGCCAAAAGGGAATTACGTTATAAGGCAGCTTTGCATCCCATTCTATTCCAGTTGTTGCCCGAAAAATTTACTATTCCCCAGTTACAAGCGCTCTACGAAGGGGTTTATCAAACCGAATTTGATGACCGTAATTTCAGCCGTAAATTATTGTCAACGGGCTTACTGGTAAAATTGCCGGAGAAAGATAAATTATCCTCGAAAAAAGGAGCCTTTTACTACCATCTTGACCAATCGCACTATAAAGAAAACTTTGAATCGTTTTTGAACCTTGTTCCAAATCCGGATAAATTCTTTTGATCACCGAAGGCATTTTACCTTCTTTAAATAATTTCATGAATGATAAAGAAGCTGCTGATCCTTTTTTCTTTAACGCTGTGTGGTTTTAGTTTTGCCCTTGCACAGCCTGCATTGAAGCAAACCATTAATTCGAACTGGGATTTTTTTAAAGGTGATATCGCGGGCTTCCCCGGTAAAAAAACGGATAGTATTAAATGGGAAAAGGTTTCCGTACCGCATAGCTGGAATGTAAATGACGTGACCGATGATGAGCCTGGCTATTATCGCGGGATAGGGTGGTATAAAAAGACGCTTTATATCCCATCATCGTGGACTTACAAAAGCATTTATTTGTACTTTGAAGGTGCAAACCAAATAACGGAAGTATATGTGAATGGGCACTTTGCAGGCAAACATATAGGCGGTTATACGGCGTTTTGTTTTCCTATTGGCCGTTTTCTTAATTACAACACCAAACAGGTAAACGTTAATGAAATAGAAGTTAAGGTTGATAACAGCCATAACGAAAACATTCCGCCGTTAAATGCCGATTTTACTTTTTTTGGCGGGATTTACCGGGATGTTTACATGCTGGCAGCCGAACCGGTACACTTCAATCTTGACAGCGATGCCACCAATGGTATTAAAATAAAGACATCCCATGTAGATAATGCAAAAGCTGACGCTACGGTTATTGGTTCTGTAACCAACAGTTCAACGGCTAAGCAAATAGTGAAAATAACATCAACGGTGATGGATGCTGATGGCAACACAATTGAAGAGACACAGACGAAAATTATTTTGCCTGCAAACTCAACTGAAAGTTTCAAACAGGAATTAGGTGCTATTGCAAAACCTCATTTATGGTCACCCGACGACCCATATCTATATCATATTGTTAACCGCATTACCGATGCAAAAGGGAATGTGCTTGATGAAGCAATGAACCCGTTAGGTTTTAGATGGTTTACTTTTGATGCTAATAAGGGATTTTACTTAAACGGTAAGCCTTGTAAACTAATAGGGGCAAACCGCCACCAGGATTATAAGGAGATGGCCAACGCTTTACCCGATGCAATGCACGAGAATGATATTGCATTATTAAAGGAGATGGGCGCCAACTTTATACGCATATCGCATTATCCACAAGACCCGGCAGTGCTTGAAGCCTGCGACAGGTTGGGTATACTGGCCTCTATTGAAATACCGATAGTAAATCGCATAACCCAAAGCGATGTGTTTACTGCAAATTGCCTCAATATGCAGCAAGAAATGATCAGCCAAAATTATAATCATCCCAGCATTATCATATGGGCCTATATGAATGAAGTGCTGCTGGTACCCCGGTATCAAAGAGATTCGCCAGAACAACTAAACTACTTTAAAGATGTTGCTGCCCTTGCTCAAAAGCTGGATGACCTGACCCGCAGGGAAGATCCGGACAGATACACCATGATCTCCTGCCATGGTGATTTTGACCGTTATTACAAAGCTGGTATAACTAAAATCCCCCAAATAATCGGGTGGAATTTATACTACGGCTGGTATGCGGAAGGTTTTGACGGATTTGGTAAATTTCTGGATCATCATCATGAGATACTCCCGGATAAACCTGTTATTGTAACAGAATACGGTTGTGATGGTGACACCAGGTTGCACAGCTTTGAACCCGAACGGTTTGATAAGACTATTGAATATGAGACCATTTATCATAAGAAATATCTGAAGGAAATAATGGACAGGCCATTTGTGGCGGGGGGAGCGCTATGGTGCCTGGTGGATTTTAGTTCGGAAGCACGTATTGATGCGGCGCCGCATGTCAATACGAAAGGGATGGCTACCTCGGAACGTTTACCCAAGGATGTTTATTTCTATTACCAGGCCAATTTGCTTAAGCGGCCATTTATAAAAATAGGGTCACATAACTGGACTGTAAGGGGAGGACCTGGAAACAAAGATATGGTCGGTGTCCAACCGGTTGAAGTTTACAGTAACCTGGCCGAAGTTAGTTTGTGGCTCAATGGAAAACTGCTGGCCACAAACCCCGTTCATGACAAAACAGCGCTGTTTAACGTGCCTTTTAAGAATGGAGAGAATGTACTAAAAGCATCGTCAGCAGTTGACGGTAACAATTATGAGGACCTGATAACGGTCAACTTCAAAATGGTGCCGGATGATCTGCATAGCGATGTTTTACCCTTTAAAGAAATCAACGTAAGCCTTGGCGACAAGCGTTATTTTATTGATGATAAATTGCAACAAGTTTGGTTTCCCGAAAAACCCTATTCGCAGGGTAGCTGGGGTTATGTGGGGGGGCATGTTTTTAGTATGAAAGGGAGTAACCTGCAAAAGTTCGGAACCAATAAAAACATATTGGGCACCGATTACGACCCAATTTATGCGACTCAACGAGTGGGGTTAAGTGATTTTAAACTGGATGTCCCGAATGGGAAATATGAGGTGAGTCTGCTCTTTGCCGAACTGCTTTCAAAATCGGAACGCGAGGCTTTACCTTACAATTTAAATAATCCTATGCAAAAGGAGGGGGTTACGGAACGCAGTTTCGATGTGTTGATAAACGGCCACAAAGTTTTAGAAAACTTAGGGAATGACAACTACCTCGAACCTGGGCGTGCTTTTTCTACGCGGGTTACTGTTTATGTCACCAAGGGCAAGGGAATAAACATCAGTTTTACGCCCATAAAAGGGGAGGCCGTACTAAATGGCTTACAGGTGAAGAAAGTATTTTAATTATTTAAGGTTCTTGGGCAGTGTAATTGTAAAGGTAGTGCCCTTACCCTGTCCGGAATGCAGATCAATGGAGCCGTGGTGATCTTCAATTATCCCGAATACAATTGATAAGCCCAATCCTGTGCCTTCACCAACTTCTTTTGTGGTGAAAAATGGCTCAAAAACGCGTTGCTTTACTTCATCGCTCATGCCAATTCCGGTGTCGCTAATTTCAATAGTAATATGATCAGGATGGTCCGTTGTTACTATTAAAATACTCTCATTATTATGTTGTTCCTTTGCTTTGATTGCCTGTATGCCATTACTGATAAGGTTCATCAAAACCTGGTTTATTTTTCCGGGATAACAATTTAAAGGCTGTAATTTATTTAAAACTGGTTTAATTTCAATATTGTAGGGGATAAAGCTTCTTAACAATATCAAAGTATTGAGGATGGCTTTGTTTACATCCATATATTTTAATAACAGCTCGTCTGTCCTGCTAAAAGCACGCAGGCTTTGTACAATTTCAGTTGTGCGGTTGGCCCCGTCCTCAATCCCATCCAACAGGCTTAAAATCTCTTCCTTTATAAAACCCAGATCGATTTTTTGTTCGTATTCGCTGGCTAACGCTAACAATTGTGTTTTATCAGGATTCTCGCACACCTCTTTATATTTATCTAGCAATTCAAAAATCTCCAGGAAATCCAGTCGTAGGGGCTTTACATTTGAACTGACAAAGTTTATCGGATTATTAATTTCATGCGCAACCCCCGCTGTCAACTGCCCCAACGAAGCCATCTTTTCAGTTTCTACCAGTTTCAACTGAGCCGATTTAAGGTTTTCAATAGTTGACGAAAGATTTTGATTGGTTTGTATAAGTTCCTGCGTACGTGCATTTACTTTGGTTTCCAATTCAATATTCTGCTCTGTAATAAGTCGTTCGTTTTCTTTGGCTATGGTGAGGGAAAGTAGTTGGGACTCATTTTTCTGGCGGCGGTAAAAATTGATCTTATCAGCGAGCGCTAACGAAAATAATATGAGCTCCAATACCGAACTGTAAATGATGATATTTGATGTAAAGCCGTTATGTGCAATAAAACCCTTATTTCTGGCAATCGAAATCAGAATTGACACCAGGAATAAGCCCCACCCGAACATGAAATATTTTGCCGGTTTAAATCCTTTAAAATAAAGCAGCCCACCTATTAACAACAGAGTTACCGATATTATTGAGGCACTTATCGCAATCAGGTTATAGGCTAATATAACTTTACCGATAAGGATGGCAATAAGGGCTACGGTATATATTGCGTAAAGTATGTAGTAATATTTAAAAGAAGATTTTAGGTTTTGCCGGAGCTGCAAAAACTCAGCGGCAAATAATATTACCGCGTATCCAAAAAACACTCTGCATAGGGGGATGCAATAATTATTTATAACAGCCCGATCATTAAAAACCAAATTTGTTCCAAACCCGCGGAGTAATATCTGCGACAAGCCTAAAAAAACAATATATAAAACATAGTACAGGTAACTTTTATCATTTACAATAATGAAGAGCATGAAATTATATAATGCCATTATCAGGATAACGCCAATAAAGCCTCCCATAATAATATTTTCCAGATCCGCATTTTTCAAAAAACTATTGGAGCTGTTTATTTCAATCGGTATTACGCTTGATGCGTTGCTTTTTATTCTTAAATAAATGATACGCGACGAATCGGGAGATATATTGCAATTGATGAGTGTAAAGTTTTGCTTCAGCAGTTTTGAATCATCGTAAGGCTTATCCGGCGATAAACTTATAATGTGATGGTTTACCGGATCCATAAAATACAAACTGAAATTGTCAATTACGCTTGCGCGGATAGTAATTGGAACAAAAAG
>JANYAB010000727.1 GCA_025355225.1 Bacteroidota bacterium | reverse complement strand
GTATCTTGTTCCTTTTCCCATTGGGGCGGTTGTGCCCAGCATTTTTCAGAAAGCGCAATCAGCCTCGGAAATATCATATACTCCATTTGCCTCGGCGACCGGATGTTTTCTCCCCAAAGGGCTCCCTGTACACCGCTAATATTTTGCCTGCCTTTATGGCTCAGTTGCAGTTTTTTATCAAAATATCCGGTAGGAAAGGGCTTGCCGGCGTAGTTAATGGTCGCATTGCGGTAATAGTCGTAAGGTATGAATGATAATACTTTTTTAGTGTTTAAAAACCCGAGCCATTCGTCTCCCGGTTCATGAAATGAGTTTTGCCAGGCAAGGTCAAAATAAAAATAGTCTAAGCAGGTCAAAACCGTTTTGTACCCCGCATTTGCTGCCTGGTAGGGCATATCTTCATTACCTGCCACGTTATACCAGGCATCAACACTTACGCCATCTTTAATAAATTCGGGAATTTTTGACACTTTCCTGGTGCTGTCATTTTTTTGTGTTCCAACAGTAAGTTCCTCCCAGGCATATAGGTTCAGATTTTTTTCATTAAGAATTTTTTTCACTTTTTTAAAATAAGCAAGGAAAACGCCATTTATATGGTGGACAGAGCCATCCTTTTTTATGAAATCGCGCATTGCAGGCGATCTCTCCCAGGTTCCATCAGGGACCTCGTCGCCGCCCATATGTATCCTGTCAAGTTCAGCACCGGCCTCTTTATACATGGAAGTTAAACCGTCAACCACTTTTTCAATAAAACGATAGGTTGAAGGCAGGGCAGGGTTCATTACATTATCAGTAAAAGCCTGGGCGCTCCTGTAAACAGAACTATCTTTCAGGTCGGTAAGCAGATATTCTTCCGCAGCTTTGCGGTTGCCCAGTTTCATATACCTTTGATATCTCGCCAGCATGGATTTAACAGCTGCCCTTGAATGGCCAGGTGATTCGATTTCGGGAATTACCTTGATATGCCGGATCTTAGCGTATCTCAATATTTCAATGAAATCCTTCCTGGAATAAAATCCGCTCCCCATTTTATCTGCGGTTGATGGACCTGAACCATAGGATGGCTGCAACCTTTGGTTTTGGTCAAATGGGTATCCTCTATTTGATCCTACAGCTGTTAATTCGGGCAGGCCAGGGATCTCAATGCGCCAGCCTTCATCGTCGGTAAAGTGGAAATGAAAAACATTTAGTTTATACAATGCCATTAGATCAAGCAATTTTAAAATTTCTTGTTTTGACTGAAAATTTCTGGATACATCAAGCATGAAGGCCCGGACGGGGAACCGTGGCTCATCATGTACAACCACACAGGGAATATAAAGCTTCGGCTGTTTAGCAGACCATGAGTTAGCAGGCAATAAATTTTTAAGCGACTGGATGCCATAGAATATCCCTGCACTTGTAGAAGCGGAGATCTCAATACTGTTGGGTGTTACTATCAAATCGTAAGCTTCGGCAGGAAGCTCGTTTTTCCGAAGGATTATCTTTTTATTAATTACTGATAATGAATGTTTTACTGTAATATATTTAAACTCCTTGTTAAGGTAGTCAGCCTCACTTTTAAAATCATTATTGGTTGTAATTTCAACGTGGTTATCCCATATGAAATAGCCTTTGTTTTCTTTATAGGCAACAGGGCTGGGTAAAATCTTAGGCAATTTGGATGATGGAATGTCGATGATGTCCTTGTTTTGGTCGAAAATAATTTGTGCGTCAGCGCCCTTTAATGAACCCGGATTGTAAATAATATTTGGACAGTTTATACCTTGATGAATATTATTGTCATTAACCCAAAAAATGCCGGAAGGGGCGTCCTGGTAATTGGCTATCGTACCCTGGCAGGTATATTCTATTTTAACGGATTGGCCGGTTTTCAAACCATTGAATGCAGTTGTAGGCCTGATATAAAAAAGGTCGCCTTGTACATGATCAATGGTGAACATATTGTTTCCCGAGTGCAGGTTGATTCCATGGTACCTTAAGCTGAAATAGAGTTTCCAGCCGGTTTTCGGAATCATATGCCGGTCTTTATTGGTGAAAGTTAATGCAGCCATGGCATTTGATTTACCATCGGAGTTGTTTTTTATAAACGACCATTCAATATGTAGTTTTTGCGCATTGAAACCAGGCTTTTTATCAGGGTACC
>JANYAB010000721.1 GCA_025355225.1 Bacteroidota bacterium | reverse complement strand
GCCTGACCATGGTTTGAACGATCTGTTCGTTACGGCCCGTTACCAGGATTTGTATTTTTGCCATGTACAAAGATAGTTTGCTGTTGGCAGTTTCCGGTTGGACATTGTAATGTTTAACAAAACGTTGACCAAATAATTTATTGGTTCAATTAATGAGCGGAAGAATGCAGTCATAAACCTCTGCCATCTACCTTACCCCAAATTAGACAGAAACGTTCATAAACTCATTAATAGCTTCCAGGTAATGACATCCCCGTTGGTTCTGCAGGCGCATTTTTGCAGCCACACCGTTGATCACCAGCTGAATTTTTTGTTCGGCAGCAATATAAGGACAGCGGGTGTTTGGATTATTAAACTCACGCTCGTGTAGTCTGGCTATCTCGTTCAGCGTGCTTTTGATGGCATTTAATACCGGCGCATTTTTACGCATCTGGTGCCATTCTATAAAATCGGCCAGGTGCTGCGCTATAATTTCTTTTGCTTTAGGCGTTTCCGCTTCGCGTTTATGCAAAGCCTCGTCCTTTAGTTTTGAAAGTTCGTCCACGTTAACCAGCGTAATATTGGGCAGCTGGCGTGCATCTGCTTCTACATTATAAGGGATGGAAAGATCGATGATCAATTTTTTGCCTTTATTTTCAAGATGCTGTTTTAAAATGGTGGGTTCGCCGGCGCTGGTAGCTACCAGTATTATATCCGCTGTTGCAATATAGTCAGCCAGTTGATCTATTGGGGCATATTGTAAATTCAGTTCGGCGGCCAGTAGAGCTGCTTTTTCCTCCGTCCGGTTAATGAGTGTGATTTGGGTTGTACCGAGGTAGTCGACCAGGTTTTTGCAGGTATTGCGACCGATTTTTCCGGTGCCAGTCACTAATATTTTTGTTTCGGGGGTGATAGTTATATTTTCCCGAATGAATTGTACCGCGGCAAACGAAACAGAAACCGTACCACCGCTTAAAGCAGTTTCGTTCTTGATCGATTTTGACGATTGCAGCACACTATTAACCAAACGCTCTAAAAAGCAATTGATAAAAGTCCGCTCCTTAGCAAACTTTACGGCTTGTTTTAGCTGCCCTATTATTTCATAGTCGCCCAATATCTGCGAGTCCAAGCCTGCCCCTACGTTAAATAAATGTTCAATAGCTTCTTGTCCCTTTTTAACGTAAGCTAATTGGTTAAAAGTGGCTTCGCTGCCTTTGGTTTGAGTACACAGCAGGGCAGCAAGCTGGCCAGCACTTTCTGCAAATCCATAAATTTCGGTGCGGTTGCAGGTGGAGAGTATGAATAACGCATCCAGGCCGGATAAAGAAGCCAGGGTTAAAATATTTTCATATTGCGCATGATCAACAGCAAACTGCCCGCGGGTTGCGGCATCGGTCTTTTTATAATTGATGCCTGTGACAAAGAAATTCGATATATCAACGGGCCATTTTGTATGCATTTTATTCATTTAAATTAATGAGGTCGGCTAAAATAACTTGTCTTTAATTAAATGCCAAATTACCCCGATTCATGTTACTGATTCATGACGATTGACATTTCAATTAATGATTGACATCATATTTATCAATAGTAAATGCCTTTTCATAAAACAGGCCCGGATAAAACTCCGGACCTAAAATTTGTTGAATATCGAATAATAAATTTTGAATATCAAATGTGAATTTACTTTACCATTCGTTATTCGGTGTTATATTAGCTTATGTTATATATGTCGCAATTATGAAAAAAGGACGGTTAGAAGCTTTTAGCGATGGCGTGATAGCCATTATTATTACTATTATGGTATTGGAGTTGAAGGTGCCACATGGCGATGACATCAAATCGCTGCTGCCTGTGCTGCCGGTACTTTTGGGCTACCTGCTCAGCTTTATTTATATAGGTATCTATTGGAATAATCACCACCATATGCTTTACCTGGTAGATACCATCACCGGCGCTGCCCTTTGGGCCAATCTAAATTTACTGTTCTGGCTGTCATTGGTGCCATTTGTTACCAGGTGGATGGGCGAAAATAATTTTTCCAAACGGCCTGTTGCGGCTTACGGGATGGTGCTTATCATGAATGCTCTTTCATATACCCTGCTTTCCCGGGTGCTTATCAAGCATTCGGGCGGAAAAAACTCTGCGCTGGCAGACGCCATGGGTAAGGATTGGAAAGGTATGGCGTCTCTCGTGATCTATGCCATGGCTATAGGCCTATCCTTCATCAACTCCTACATTGGGTTTGGTCTTTATATCGTTGTCGCCATCATCTGGTTCATCCCAGATCCAAGGATCGAAAAGAAAGTTATAGCCACACCTAAATGATAAAAGCGAATTAATATCGAACACCGAATGTTGAACCTGCCTGCCGGCCGGCAGATATCGAACGCCGAAGTTTATGTCAACATTCGTTATGCGACACCGGATATTCAATTCTTAGAATAATGGCAAGGTAATATTGATTTATTCAACAATTCAACAAATCAATAATTAAAATAACCTACCCCCGTGCCCGGCTTGAATATTTTTGGTTTGATTTTGAAAGTCTACTCATTTAAGAGGGTTCGGGATAGACTAAAGCAGGGCTGGGGCAGGTTTCTAATTATACCAATTAGAATGACTAATGTTATTTATGAACAATGAAGCCTCTGAATGAGTCAATAATTCAAAAGGTTATTACTTCAGTAACTAATAATATCAGGATATACGAACTCAAATTCCCATCAGTTTTTAAAATCTAAAAAAGATTGTTTTTTCGCCACAATGCTATGAACTTGTTGCTCAACACACTCGTATAAAAGGTTATAGATGGATAAAGGCAAGGGCAATTAATAATTAAAGGAAACTTAATATTAAGCACCCTCAATTTAATGGTTTATTAACTACGGTTTAATACTATAAACATACTAAAAACGTACTATTGTATAACCAATTTAATACCCCTGATTAAAAATGCAGCTAAAACGTGCGGGTGAACATCACCTCAAACTATTACTTGTGTTGGTACTTGCAGTTGTCCAAATCAACTGCTCCGCACAATCCACCCCTCTTCCCAACGGCTTTGCTCACAATGATTATTGTCATAAACGTCCATTGTACGAAGCACTCGAAAATGGTTTTACCAATATAGAAGCGGATATTTTTTTGGAGGATGACAACCTGGTTGTGGCCCACGTTTTTCCTTTTTTCAGGGAGAGCAGAACATTGGAAAGGCTTTATTTGAAACCGCTTTTGGAGCGGATATGTAAAAACAATGGCAGGGTGTATGCCGGATATGACAAACCTGTTATTTTGATGATAGACATTAAAACCGGTGCAAACAATACCTACGAGGCCCTTAGGCCATTGTTGGAAAAGTACCGGCCGATGCTATCAGCTTATGAAAATGGGAAAGTAGTTTACAGGGCAGTAACCGTAGTATTGTCGGGACACAAACCTTATAAATTGATTGAAAACGAAAAAAACCGCTTAGCTTTTATTGATGAAGATCTTCACAGGGTAGCCAGGGACACAGTTATCACCAATGTGTTTACGATGGCCAGTTGTAAGTATTCGAGTTTGATAAAATGGAACGGATTGGGCGTTATCCCCGGCGTCGAAAGAGAAAAACTAATAGCCTTTGTAGCGATGGCCCATAAAATGGGTACCAAAGTACGACTATGGGCTTCACCCGAAAAGAAGGTTGTTTGGGACGAATTATTAAGCTGCGGCGTCGACCTGATCAACACGGACCAGTTACCTGTGCTGAAGAGCTACCTGGCAGCAAGGACAGTCACTTTGGCGAAGGCGAATTGATTTTGTTGGTTGATTGGGTGAGTAGTTGATTAAGTGAATAGTTG
>JANYAB010000717.1 GCA_025355225.1 Bacteroidota bacterium | reverse complement strand
TCGGCGGCGCGCTTTTCCTTCTCCTTGTTTTGAAAAACCAATTCAGTGTTTGCAATAATCAGTTCGGCGGCGCGCTTTTCCTTCTCCTTGTTTTGAAAGTCACGTTCTTTATTTGCAATAATTAACTCTGCCGCTCGCTTTTCCTTTTCTTGGTTTTGGAAATCAAGCTCTTTATTGGCGGTGATCAACTCGGCGGCACGTTTCCTTTTTTCTTCATTTTGAAAATCGAGCTCCTTATTGGCAATGATCAGCTCGGCGGCACGTTTCCCCTTCTCTTCATTTTGAAAATCAAGTTCTATATTGGCGAGAAGCAACTCTGCTGCCCGCTTTCTTTTCTCTTCATTTTGAAAATCAAGTTCTATATTGGCAAGAAGCAGTTCCGCTGCGCGCTTTCCCTTCTCTCCATTTTGAAACAGCAGTTCCGCATTGGCATTGTTCAATGCTGCAGCAAGTATTTCCTTTTCCTGGTTTTGATGTAAAAGTTCCTTGTTAGCCAGGATTAACTCATTCGAAAGGTTCCGTGTATCCATTTAATGTATCGGCAAGCTACTATTTTTCAATAGAAATTAAGTAAAATTATTAACGATGGTCGTTTTAAGGCTTTTGAAATTCCTAATTTGTAACTTACTATTTAACGGGTAGTCAATTATTTACTGGCCAAGGTTACCAGTCAATCGAAGAATCGTTGAAACTATCATCCCCATCTCCTTCCTGCTAAAGCAGGATAAATTAGTATTTTTATATTATTCCAGCCCTACTTCTGAAAGTTCACACCTTTGGAACCGTTACTTAATAGAATTGTTTTTTTTATTTGATTAAATAAATTACAGAAGTCCGAAATTGCGAATCCTTTATAAATATCTTATAATCAATAATTAATAAGCCAGGTATCGTATTTTTTTGTTAATGTTGAATACGCTCTTGTAAAAATCGTTGTTAGAGAATGTTACCCGCATGCTCCATCCTAAAAGTTGAATTACAAATAATCAGTATTTAGCTGCCTTCGTTATTTTTAAAAACAAACACCTTACCATTAATCTTGTTAATCTTATAAAATCCCTCGCATTCTATTGAATTGTAATTTTCCGTATTGCATTATTCATAGAATCAGCAACATACAAATTGCCGGATCCGTCGATAGTTATTCCGATAGGGTTATTAAATTCTGCCAAAGTACCCACACCATCTTTTAAAGCGGCAGTTCCGTTTCCCGCCAGTGTACTAACTACTCCGGCGGCTGTAACCTTCCTTATCTCGTTGTTAAACTCATCAGTTACATACAAATTGCCCGCGCCATCAATGGCTATCCCGGCAGGATTATTAAACTTTGCCAACGAGCCGGCGCCATCCGTTTTTCCCGATGAACCGTTGCCTGCCAATGTGCTTACAATCCCTCCTGGTGTGACCTTCCTGATGGCATTGTTCATCGCATCAGCTATATACAAATTACCTGATTGGTCCACGGCTATCCCTGTAGGATGATTAAATTCTGCAGAAGATGCTGCTCCATCTTTTAAACCAAGCGTTCCATTACCCGCATAGGTACTCACGGTCCCGTCGGTAGAAATTTTCCTGATCAATCCGGAAGGTGGGTCGCATATATATAGATTGCCTGAACCATCAATAGCAATTCCCCTCGGGAGGTAAAAAGTTGCAGAAAATCCCGGTCCGTTATCCGAGCCGACATAGCCGGTACCTGCATAAGTAGTAACCAAGCCGTCGGCTCTAATCTTCCGTATCTTACCGTTTTGGGTATCACTGATATAGAATACGCCGGAGCCATCGGCACAAATGCCCATTGGATAGTAAAAAGTTGGCGAGCCACCATCTCTTGACCCAGATCCATTTTTCGATCCTGAATACTGATAGACAGCACCATCAAACGAAACTTCGTCGATTGTGTCATTAAATGTATCGGTGACAAACAGATAACCCTTTGAAATGGTTATGTCGGATGGGCCTGCAAACACTGAAGAGGTTGGGCCACCAGCGAGAGTTGTTACTGTGACCGTTTGGGGAATAACAGTATTATTATCAGGTTTGGGACTAGGGCTTTTACTACAACTAGATAATAGCAACAACAAACATGATGAAATAATGAAGTGTTTCCCCATTTGATAAGGTTTATAGTTCTGTAAAGTTAATAAAAATCAAAGCAGCAGGTACGTTACATGCTTTAATAATTGCCTCAATTTATCCAGGGCGATGCTGATCTGCCGTTCAACTGTTTTGGGCGAGAGACTTAATTTACTGGCGATATCTTTATACTTCAAGTGCTCAAACCGGCTCATCATAAATATCTGGCGACACTTTTCGGGGAGGCTTTCTAATGCGATATTTATTTGCTGCGCCATCTCCTTTTCCAGGTAACGGCTTTCGGCAGCAAAAACCACTTCGTCCAAAAGCTGCTTCCGCTCCAGATAATTCACATATAGGTTTTCAATTTTCTGATGTTTTAAATAATTAAGGCACCGGTTTTGAACCGACTTAAAAAGATAGCCGCTAACCGTCCCACTGAACGTGATCTCGTGCCCCTGCTCCCAAAGCATTACAAATACATCCGAAACTATTTCTTCAGATACGGCAACATCATTCAGGAAACGATTGGCAAAAAGCGTAAGCCTGGGATAATACAATTTAAACAAGCATTCAAATGCTTTGGCATCGCCCTGTGTTAATTTGGTGATAAATAAATCGTTCTCCGAAGGCATTATGATAGTAGTTGTTATATCAAACGATAAAAAATTAAATTTTAATCAAGATACTCAAAAAACTAAAGATTGCATAATTAACGGATAGGTAATAGAAAATTAACAGCAAAAACACAAACCCGTTAATTTATTTCCATCCGCCTTGGGGGTAACGGGTTCGTTAATTGTCTATGGTATATAGGACAATGGACAACGACGACATTAAATTATTATTGACAAGGTATATAACCGGCCGGTTAACTGAGACAGAACATCAGGAAGTAAAGCATTGGATTGGTTTGCATCCCGAAAATGAGCTCTATTTTATTGAATTGTATGAGGCATGGCAAAATATGCTTTATTTAAAACCTGAAGCTGTTGATGAAGAAAAGGCCCATCGATTGTTTTTGAATAAAATAGGTACAGAGAAAAAATTAGTAAAACCGGTTAAATGGTTCAGAATAGCTGCGGTCTTCTTTTTCCTCATTTTATCATGCGTGTCTATAATAATTTATCATTATTCAACTAATGATCGAAACAAACACCAGGTTATGGCCCGCAACGGCTCTGTAAAAAAGATCCTGTTAAACGATGGTACAACTGTTTGGCTCAATGCTGGCAGTACACTTAAATATGATACTGATTTCGGGCGGACAAACCGTACAGTATACCTGGAAGGCGAGGCCTTTTTTGATATCGGACACAATAACAAATCTGTTCCATTCCTGGTCGTCACCCAAAATTATACCATCAGGGATATTGGGACTAAATTTAACTTAAAGGCTTATCCCGGCGATCCTTTTTTCGAAACGACAGTAATTAAGGGAGAAGTTGCTATTGAAGGCAATTTCGACTCCGGTCAGCATGATGTTAATCGTATTTATGTTAAACCGCAGCAGGTATTGAAAGTGTATTATCATCCTGAAAAGGATGACAATAATGAAAAGCCGTTAATTGCCTCTGCCCCCCGGGCTTATAATGAGGTTCAGGTATCTCAGATAGATTCCGCGAAAATGGAAGTTTATGATGGCTGGAAGGATAATTTATTGGTATTTGATGGCAGTACACTTGGTGAAATTGCGCGGGTGCTTGAGCGAAGATATGATGTGAAAATAGGGATCGATAACCCCGAACTGCAAAATATAAGGTACTCCGGTAGCTTTAAAAATGTGCCCGACATCGATAAAGTCTTACATATTATAAAACAAAACACACCCATCAGCTATACGGTTGAGGGGCAAAAAGTAACCATAAGCAAAACTAATTAATCACTTAAAAGAGAAAATATATGGACGAAAATTAACCGCTCACTATGAAAACCAAACCCGGGATGCGCTAACACCCCGGGAAATGCATTGAATTAATAGCTAATACCCTAAAGCTTGGGGAAGCACAGTATTAACTAATTAACACACAAAAATATGATAAATATTTATAGAAGTCCTTCTATTGCCGTGGAGTCATGGCAAAAACTGCTCAAAATTATGAAGCTTACTATTCTTTTGCTCTTTACCGGAATTATGCAAATACATGCAACCGCGTATTCGCAGAGCACATTCAACTTTAGCGAGCAAAGCATAACTGTTAAGCAGATGTTTAAGAAGATAGAAAAAGCGGGAAAATACACCATTTTTTATCGGCTTGACCAGGTTAAACTGGACCAGAAGGTACAGGTTGCTGCAAAAGATGCGCCCATTGAAGTTGTAATGAAGCAGGTGCTGCAAAACCAAATGCTGGCTTTCCAGGTGATGGATAATATTGTTGTCATCAAGCCGCTAAATGATAAAAATGTGGCGGACCTAACAGTTATCGGTGTGGTTACCGATGCTTCAAATCTGCCGCTGCCCGGGGTGACCGTTAAATTAAAGGGCAGCACCATTGCGGTAAGTACCGATGCACAAGGGAAATATAGCATAACTATTCCTGACCCGAATGGCGTGTTGGTTTTTACTTTTTTAGGTTTTACCACTCAGGAAATTTCAGTAAATAGTCAAACGGTTATTAATGTAAAACTGGCCGAAGAATCAAAATCACTCAATGAAGTGGTGGTGGTTGGTTATGCAACCCAAAAGAAAAAGGATTTGACCGGAGCCGTTACGGTGGTAAATGTGCAGGATATGATCAAAACCCCTTCGGGATCAGTAAATGAGTTGTTGCAGGGACAAGCGT
Source organism: Bacteroidota bacterium (assembly GCA_025355225.1). Taxonomy (GTDB): domain Bacteria; phylum Bacteroidota; class Bacteroidia; order Sphingobacteriales; family Sphingobacteriaceae; genus Mucilaginibacter. The sequence goes on along the minus strand of JANYAB010000717.1, from coordinate 5,944 downwards.
CGGGTGTTACAATTACAGGATCAGGACAGCCGGGCCAGGAACCGGATATACATATCCGCGGGATCAATACATTTGGCGATAATACGCCGCTGTATGTTGTTGACGGCTTGCCTACAGGGGATATAAGCACAATCAACCCAAATGATATTGAAAACCTTCAGGTACTTAAGGATGCCGGCGCGGCTTCCATTTATGGGTCGAGGGCATCAAACGGTGTGATCATTATCACCACCAAGAAAGGAACCGGCAAAGTAAAGATCCAATATGATGCCTATTATGGTACGCAAGTACCTAAGGGCGGTAATGTTTGGCATACGCTTAACCCGCAGGAAACCGCTAACCTGAGATTAGAAGCCGAAAAAAATTCGGGCCAGACCGATATCTCAGATCAACAGTATGGCAACGGACCTACTTATGTATTACCCGACTATATCATACCAGCCGGCGCGCACAATGGCGACCCATCTGTCGATCCTGCCCTTTACTATGTAAATCCGAATTACACTGATCCCAACGACTACAACAATTTTTACAGAATAGTAAAGGCAAATAAAACAGGTACGGACTGGTTCCACGAGATATTTAAAACAGCGCCCATACAGAGCCATAATATTTCATTAAGCGCGGGCACAGACCAGGGCAGCTATTTGTTTTCGGTAAATTATTTTAACCAGCAGGGAACTTTAATAAATACTTATGAAAAACGCTATACTATACGTTCCAACAGCCAGTATAATGTAAGTAAGCATTTCAGGGTGGGCGAAAACTTATCTTATTCGGTTGTTGATAACCCGCAAACATCAATCAACAATCCGGATGGTGTTATAGCACACGCATTCCGCGAGCAGCCGATCATACCTGTTTATGACATTAAAGGCAATTATGCAGGCGGTGATGGCCCTGATCTTGGCGACTCTGCAAACCCGGTAGCCACTCAGCAGCGAACTAGGAACGATAAAACTTTGGGATACCGCCTTTTTGGCAATGCCTATGCTGAGCTGGATCTGGTGAAATACCTAACCCTGCGCACTTCATTTGGTGGCGACCTTAGCTCAAGTACTACACACTCGTTTCAATATCCCACTTATGAAAACGCGGAGAATTCATTGGTCAATCAATACAATGCAGGATCATCGAGCAACTATGATTATACCTGGACAAATACTTTAGCTTATCACGAAACTTTTGGCAAACACGATCTGAAAGTTCTGGTTGGTACCGAAGCCAATCAAAATGGCGGAAGTGGTGTTAGCGGCAGCCGCCAGGGATATTTTTCCTTCGATCCAAATTATGTGAGCCTTGAAACAGGTACGGCCTCTACGGCAAGCAATACGAGTTATCATCAAGCGGCCAGATCGTTATTTTCATATATCGGGAGGGCTGATTACGCATACGATGATAAGTATTTATTAAGCGCGACAATAAGGCGTGACGGCTCCACAGCCTTTATATCGCAGTACGGCTGGTTCCCGGCGGTAAGCGCAGGCTGGCGTATTTCACAGGAAAATTTCATGAAGAGTATATCCTGGATCTCGGACATTAAGTTACGTGGCGGCTATGGCGTAATGGGTAATCAGACCAATATTACCACAGCCAATCAATTTACTCAATTTTCGAGTTCGATAGGGCAATCGTACTATGGTATTGGAGGCACAAACATTATTCCCGGCTTTTATCAAAACTTTTTGGGAAACCCCCAAGCCAAATGGGAAAAGGACATCAACAGCAATATAGGTATTGATGCCACCTTATTTCATGATATGCTCTCCTTCACCATTGACTATTACCGTAAGGACATCCGCGACCTGCTTTTTGGCGCACAATTGCCCGGCACTGCCGGCGACCCAGGTGCACCAGCGGTTAACATCGGAAGAATGAAAGACAATGGTATCGATGCTTCTGTAACAGGCAATTTTAAGATCAACCATGACTTCAAGATCAATGCCACGTTATCATTTACTACTTATAACAATAAGATCCTTAAGGTAAATACCGATGCCACTTATTTCGATGATGATTTTGGAAGACGGGTTGGTACTAACTTAGTACGTAACCAGGTAGGCAATTCAGTAGGTGAGTTTTTCGGATACAAGGTTATAGGTTTCTGGAATACGCAGGCAGAAATTGATGCGGCAAATGCTAAGGCCCAAAAAGCAACAGGCGATCCGAATGCGGTTTATGAGACAGATATTGGCCTGGGCCGTTTCAAATATGCCGATGTAAATGGCGATGGCCAGATCACCGACGCTGACCGTACCTTCCTGGGAAATCCAAATCCCAAATTTAGCTCGGGGCTTAACCTTGGTTTTACCTATAAGAATTTTGATTTCAACATATTTTTGTATGGCGTATTTGGTAATAAAATATGGAATAACGTAAACTATTGGAGAGATTTTTATTCATCGTACGAAACAGCTAAAAGCTATACTGCCCTGTATGATTCGTGGACACCAACGCACATGAATGCGAAGGCACCAATACAGGAACTGAACAGTTATTTTAGCACAAGTGCTACGGCTAACTCCTATTTCATAGAGAACGGGTCATACCTGAGGGCTAAGAATACCGTGATCGGGTACACGTTTGCCCCGGCGATGATGAAAAAGGCAGGCATTCAAAAATTGAGAATTTATGTATCCGCAGCTAACTTATTTACTATTACAGGTTACACTGGGGTTGATCCCGAGCTTCCGGGCGCAAGAACAACCGATTTCGGGGTTGATGAAGGCACTTACCCAAGCTCACGTACTTTTTTAGTTGGCATAAATCTTTCATTATAATGTATATTTTAAATATAACTCATATGAAAAAATTAAAATATGTGATTATGCTGATCGTATTCGGCATAATATCATCAAACTATTCGTGTAAAAAATCGTACCTGGAATCACCCCAGACAGGAACATTGAGTCCCGAGCTATTGCAGACCAAACCCGGTGTTGATGGATTGCTGATAGGTGCTTACAGTGCGTTGCGGGCAGTATCGGGCGATGGGGCCGCCTTTGGCGGGGCCGATTCGTGGCAGGCCTCGCCGGATAACTGGGTTTATGGCGGTGTGGCAGGCGGCGATGCACATAAGGGCAGTAACGCAGGCGATCAGGACCCCATAGCGGCAATCGCGGTTTTTGCTCCAATTGCAAGCAACCCCTTTTTTAATACCAAATGGATATCTGATTATGAGGGTATCACCCGTTGCAACAACGTAATTAAGATTGCTGGTAAAACACCCGGGTATTCCGCTGCCGACCTGGCTAATATTATTGGTCAGGCGCGGTTCCTAAGGGGCCATTATTATTTCGATCTCAAAAAGATGTTTAATAATGTGTCGTGGATCGATGAAACCACTACAGACCTGGTTCAGCCAAATACAACAGATATCTGGCCAAAAATAGAAGCAGATTTTCTGTATGCCTACAATAATTTGCAACCTACGCAAGCTGATGTGGGCCGCGCAAATAAGTGGGCGGCAGGCGCCTACCTCGGAAAAACCTATATGTTTGAGCACAAGTACACCGAGGCAAAAGCCGTTTTTGACCAGGTTATTACCCAGGGGGTAACATCAAACGGTTTAGCTTACGCATTGGTGCCCAAGTTTCATGATAATTTTAATGCGGATACCAAGAACAATTCCGAAACGGTATTTGCTATACAGGCAATCGCAAACTCCGACCCGGGTGGTATAACCCAGGCAAATGACGGCGACAGGCTTAACTATCCGTACGGAACCAGTAGCCCGTTTGATTGCTGTAGTTTTTATCAGCCAACACTCGATCTTGCAAATCATTTCCGTACAAATCCGGCTACAGGCTTGCCTTACCTTGACACCTATGATAGTCAGGCTATCAAAACCGACATGGGCTTACAGTCATCAGACGGTTTTACGCCTGATGCAGGTACCATTGACCCGCGGTTGGACTGGACGGTAGGGCGTCGCGGTATTCCTTACCTGGACTGGGGCTTGCATCCGGGAAATGACTGGATACGCGACCAGCGTTTTTCCGGCCCTTATTCGCCGATCAAACACGTTTATACCCAGGCTGAACAGAATGCAAATGGCGATCAGCATTCCTGGGGCCCGGGCACAGCTGTTGATTATAGTATTATTCGCTTTGCCGATGTGTTGCTACTGGCCGCCGAGGCAGAGGCACAATTAGCTAACCTGCAGCAAGCGGAATCTTACGTTAATATGGTGCGTAGCCGTGCGGCAAATCCCGCCGGTTTTGTGTATCAATATATTGATGACAATAACCCTTTGGCGGGCTTTTCTGCTACACCGGCGGCTAATTACTTTATTAAGCCTTATCCGGCGGGTGGTTTTGCTGGCCAGGGATTAACATATGCACTGAAAGCGATTTACTATGAGCGCCAGATGGAATTGGCTATGGAAGGGCACCGCTTTTTCGACCTCGTAAGATGGGGTATAGCCGATCAGGCGTTGAATGCCTTCTTCCAATATGAAGGTCCGATAACTACTGACATACCTAACGGGCATTTTACAAAAGGCAGAAACGAATATTATCCGATACCACAGCAACAAATTGACCTGATGATAAAATCCGGAAAAACAGTACTTAAACAGAACCCGGGATATAATTGAGGGGGGTTAAGCGTTAAGAAAAGCTGGAACACAAAAAAGCCTGCAGATCTCCGGATTTGCAGGCTTCTTTTTTAACGTTTTTGTTACAAAATTTTAATTGTTCTAAAATATTATTTTCCCGGCAGCAGTTACTAACGAGGCAATTCTAACCGCATCAAAAATACGCTCTTCTGTTGTACCCAGTTTAATGAGTGAATCTTCATGTGCATTCACGCACATTTCGCAGCCATTAACTGCGGAAATTGCAAGGCTCATCAATTCAAAAAACTCCTTACCAGTTACAGGCTTCATCATCAGCTGCATACGAATGCGGGCGGGTATCTGGCTGTATTTTTCTTTTTGGGTGAAGTGGCGGAAACGGTAGAATATATTGTTTGAGGCCAGTAGCGACGCACAACCCGCTGCTTCAGCTGTTTCGGCTGCAGTGGCGCCCTGTTCTTCGGCATAGCGCGTAAAATAAAGTGTCAGCTGGGAATTATTATTATTAATAGCTGTTGAAAGACCGATTAATGCACACCCTTTTGTGCTCAGGTGTTCGGAAGTAAGGGTACTCGCCAGGTTCAGCTTCAGGTCGCGCAAATAGCGCGATTCGCCTTTTTCAAGCAGTGTAAGACTGTCAGTACGATAATCAGTACTGATGCCCAGGGTTTGTAATAGTTCGTTAATTATTTCAGTGGATTCGTTCATTATTTTCAGCTTTATAGGAATAAAAAAATCCCCGCATCTGTGACAATACGGGGACGAATTATTTAATTGAATTAAACAGTTAGAGTTTCTTCGCCCTTAACCCAGTTGCATGGGCAAAGTTCGTCAGTTTGCAAGGCATCCAGTACACGTACAACTTCTTTTACGTTACGACCTACACTTAAATCGTTTACCGATACCCAACGAATTATACCGGTTGGATCGATAATAAAAGTAGCGCGATAAGCAATTTTTTCATTGGGCTCCAAAATGCCCAGCTCTTCAGCCAATGATTTCGAGGTATCCGCAAGCATCGGAAATTTCAGATCGCGCAAGTCATCATGATTTCTTCTCCACGCGGCATGAACAAATTCCGTATCAGTTGAAGCACCGATCAGGCGGGTATCACGATCGCGGAACTCGCCATAGTTGTTATTGAATTCAGCAATCTCTGTTGGGCATACAAAGGTGAAATCCTTTGGCCACCAGAACATTACTGTCCAAACATTGTCATCATTTACCAGGAAATCAGAGGTTATTGTTTCAAACTCTTTTCCTTTTTCAATACTAACAACTGCTGTTTTAGAAAAATCAGGGAATTTTTGACCTATAGTTATCATATTCTTAATTTTTGTATTTATTTTCTTTCAAGTAGGATTAATG
>JANYAB010000670.1 GCA_025355225.1 Bacteroidota bacterium | reverse complement strand
GTCTTCCATTGCGTGTACAGCATTGTAATAACCTGGACTAAGGGCTTTAGCTTTTTCAGGGTCGTGCTTTTTACCGAACATCGCATTCAACCCGGTATACAACATATAGGAAAGACCGCCATCAATTAAAATAGAAGCAACAAGTGCCAGCCGGTTTGACCGTATGCCGTTCACATCAGAACCGGAGTAGTTCAGCTTTGTATGGTCAGCTAATTTTACCTCCCGGCCCTTACGGTAGTTTTCCTTTTGAGCGGCGGTAAGGTATTCACCATTGACCATATCAGGCGCCATGATCTTTTCTGTATCAGAAACAATAAATTCCCTCGTTTCCGGGTCGTATTCCACGAGCACCTCTTTTTTATTGCCCTTTTCATCAGTGGTGATTTTTAGCAAATTGGCAACTTCACCTTTTTCCAGCTTTTTAGCCTCGAAAGCTTCCAGAAAATTTGGAACAACGGGCTTTGCATAAATCGGGTGTATTAGCAATTGTACTTTTCCCTTTTTATCGGTGTATAATGACATTTTAGCATCAAGGGATTCAATCTTTATATTTTCGGCTTCCAGGTTTTTTAGTTTCAGCATGCTCGTCCTGCGGCCGGATAACAGCGCCTTTAGATCATTTACATTTAATAAAAGCTGGCCATTGGTAGCCAGCCCTATCGTCTCCAGGTCTTCGAGCGGGAGATCGCTTTCTTTATATTGTATCAGGTTCATGTTATCTTCCTATTTTATGTGTCTGTTCTGTTCCTTCGGCCAGTTCCAATTCCCGTTCAGGCGGGTTGTTTCGGGCCTCTACCAGTTTGCCGTATAGTTTGTCCGAGGGCTTGACCTTGAATTTTTCGCCCGTGTCTTCCTTTACCACGTCAAGCGTCTTGCCTTTCTTTTCCGCCACCGTATAAGTGGTGTTGTTATAGGCTATTTCCTCGCCTTTAGATAGGGTCGTATTTGGGGCCAAACTTTGTTTAACCTCCCGTTTCTGCCCAACACCCAATAGTAAAGTAGCTATTTTTTGCGCGTCATTGGCTGCTTTTGAGAGTTCAAAAGGCTGGTCTTTAAATAATTTTGCCCAGTTGTTGGTGTAAGCGGCATGCTGTCCGAAACTGTGGCCGGTTTTCAGATCGCCGCCGATGAGCATGGAGGCGATTGCGGCACGGAGTTCCTCCCGACCATAATCCACAGAACCAAACCTACCCTCCATAGGGCGGTTGAGGCGACTTTCGTGCCCGGTCCAATGTGCCAGCTGGTGGATAGCCGCCCGGTAGTATTTGGTTTCATTCTCAAACCTGTCCTTTTCAGGCAAATGGATTTCATCTTTTGCCCGGTCATAAAACGCTTCCTGCCCGCCGTGAACGATGACAGCCTTACTGTCTGTAATCATTTTTTCAGCCCTTTCGATGGGCGACAAGGGCTGGGCCTCCCGCTGTTTTTCCAGGAATTCTTCCAATGGCGGAATATCGTCGATCTGTGTTGCGTTGAACAAAAAGGCTTTGCCATTTTGTGTTTTCTCAAACACAACGGTTTTGGTTTGTGTTTTACCGTCTTCACCGATGATCTTAGCGCCGTCAGGTGTGCGCATAGCCTGTATCTCGCTATTTTTTGGGAAGTTGATCATCGTACTTTTAGAGCCTTCCTTTACTAAGTAACCGTTGAAACCGGCTGCGTCTGCAGACATCCACCGGGGGTCGTCATGACCTTTCATAGAAAGGTTAAGTGCATTCATTGCGCTGTACCCTTTCCCCGTGATCGGGTTAATAGGCTTGACGAAGGCAGGCATACCATTATCCTTTACCGGTTTTTGAAATGCCGATGTGCCTTCTTTTAGTTGTGTGGCCAGCTTATCTGCGATCTGGACATAAAGAGGTTTGAATTGTTTACTCATGATTTTGATTAATTAATAGTTGATATAAAAATTTGATGGGGTCAATGCATTTCCCGTGGTAGCTGATGCTGAAGTGGAGATGCTCCCCGGTAACGCGGCCAGAAGCACCCGTTATACCTATCGGGTCGCCTGCTTCAATAGTTTCGCCGGGAGCGACAAATACACGGCTGAGATGGCCATAAAGGGATTGGAAATCTTCATGTTCAAGCCGGATATAAATGCCTAAGAAGTTATTGTAGCCTACATCGTTTACGCTGCCGTCCATGACGGCATACACGGTATCGTGCTTTGCCCGGAGATCGACGCCTGCGTGAAAAGCATATTTACCGGTAACGGGATGGTGACGATAACCATAGGAGGAAGTGATGCGTAAGTTTTTGAGAGGGAGGCAGAGTAGGCAGCAGACCATGATCGTTTTCATCTTCCGACCAATTGCTTTTGCCGTTGTTCGATCCGTTCGCCTACAGTTACAAATACGTCCCTCCAGATGTCCGGGTTATCGCGTGCAATTTCCAGGGCCTTCATGAGGTCTGTCGACCGGCCGAGGTCTAAAAGCAAACCGATCTTATATACGTCTTTATAATCCTTGAGCTCCATTTCCCGGGCATTATCTACCGGGGATGCTCCCACCTCATCCGGGGTCTTAAACTGGAAAAGCGCTTCGCCCTGATAAATCCCTTCTTTGCCGCTATCGAAGATTACATATATCTCATTATGCACTTCGTCCGCATAGGTTATGATGCCAATTTCTCCCTGCTGGCGGACAGGGTCATTTTCGAGGTCCGGTCGCACTAAGGCCAATGTCCCATGTAGATTGATTCGTTCATTCATTTTTAATTGATTTCTTGGTTTTGCTGGTGATAATGCCAGTCTAACTGGATATACCAATTTAATTGACCCCTCTCGCCAATCGTTCGTGACCCCTTTGAGTTA
>JANYAB010000662.1 GCA_025355225.1 Bacteroidota bacterium | reverse complement strand
TCCGCATTATGCTGGTAGGTGGTAAATTCGGTCCCCATGTGTTTGATATCGCTGCTTTATTGGGTAAGGAAGAAACTATAAAAAGGATAGAGAAGGCGCTGGGGGTGTTTGGTAACTAAACTGCTTTTAAGGCGAAGTCTGTACCAAACCTGTTTTGGAAACAATCTGATTCCGTGCGTCCCGATTGTTTGAGCCTTGTGAGGAGTAATAAGTGCGTTATTAAAGCGAGTGGATGTTCTTTCTTTTTTTGCCGAAAAAAAGAAAGAACCAAAGAAAAAACTCTCGGCTACGCCCTGCTCTGTGAAAGTTAATAGTTTGGCTTTGCCTGTGCTACCCGAACATTGCTGAAGCCGAATTTAAGGTTAACGAATGGTTTATCAGATCAATTTTAAAGTCTCCCCTACAGGGGGAGATTATTCACTGTTGTCTGTTTTTATAGGAGTTCATGAGGGCTTCGCCGTTTAGAGGGGGCTTAAATGCCCCGCCAGCCTCGTTATCGCAGCTGCCACCACCGCAATTTGCAACTGGGCTTCCGTCCAGTTGCGCTGCTCGATAGCTTCGCGTATGCCGGGGAGTGTTTTTACGCCGTAGCCTGTGTAAAACCCGGGTGCATAAATTGTATGCCTGTACCAGGGCCGCCTTGGTAATCCCTCAACAGACAATAATTGTTGCTCAGCCTGGTATATAGATTTGTTCAGCTGATCATGATTGCCTGTCGTTTGCGAAATACGGGCCCATGCGGCTGCAAAATTGTTGGTGCTTTTTTTCAGGGAATCCAGAGCGGTTTTTAGTGGAGCGAAGTCAAGATCAGGGACTTCAGACTTAACCACCGGCGATACCGTATGCTGGGTTGGATCGGCTGCCAGCGTGTAATCATTTGCTTTGATCAGCTGATTTTCAATGGCCGTACTTTCGCGCATACTTTTTATCAGGTCGATAAGTTCGGTATTGTAGCGGTCAATAGTGGCATACAAGTTCCTGAAATCAAAGGGCAGCAAATCAGCATCTGCCATCCGCAATGTGGCATGACCCGCAGTTTGCGCCAGCGCCACACCATATTTAAAATCCGGGTCTTTAAAGCGGATATAATCGGCATAGCTATCATAAATAGAATGGTACTCTCCGCCGCCGTCTTCACCGCCAAATCCAAGGTCTAACGTGGGCACACCCAGGTGCTGCAAAAACGATGAAAAATCAGACCCCGAGCCCAGGGCCTCCAGGCGTCTGCCTTTACGCTCCCATATTTCTTTTTTTTCTTTGGTTGATGAAGCACCAGTTAATTCCGTTGCCTTTGCCCTGTCGAACACGCTGACATTGGTTTGCGGGTCGGTAACATTTTGGGCAACCTCGTCCATAAAGTTCTCCAGTGCCTGCGAGCCTCCTTCGCTTAAAAATCCCCTGCCATTACTATCCGAGTTGATATACACTACCGCCTTTTGCTGCAATTCCTTATCATGACTTTCCGCATACTCGGTGGAGCCGATCAGGCCGGGTTCCTCGCCATCCCAGGAGCAATAAACTATGGAGCGTTTTGGCCTCCATCCGGTCTTCAGCAGATCGCCAAGGGCTTTTGCCTCATCCAGCATGGCCGATTGTCCGCTGATGGGGTCACTGGCGCCATTTACCCAGGCATCGTGGTGGTTGCCGCGCATTACCCATTCATCCGGATAGGTCGAACCTTTTATGGTAGCGATCACGTCGTAAGCCGGCACCAGGTTCCAGTTAAACTCCAGCTTCAGATGCACCATGGCTTTCCCCGGACCTATATGGTAAGTAATAGGTAATGATCCGCTCCAGTCGCCTGTGGCAACCGGACCATCCAGGGCTGCCAATAAGGGCTGTGCATCATGGTAGCTGATGGGCAATACAGGTATCTTTAATATAGTGGGGACATCTCTCCTATCCAAACGTTTTGCATCCTTAACGGCGCCCATGCCCGGGGTAAGCGGATCACCGGGGTAAACCATCATATCCATTACCGAACCGCGCTGCACGCCGTATTCGTTCTTATAGGCGCCTTTAGGGTAAACATCCCCGGCGCTATAGCCATCATCTTTAGGGTCCGAGTAAATAATGCAGCCAATGGCGCCATGTTCATAAGCTACTTTTGGTTTTATTCCGCGCCACGACCGGCCGTATTTCGCTATCACGATTTTACCCTTTACGTCGACCCCCATGGTGGCCAGTTTATCATAATCATCCGGCAGGCCGTAGTTAACAAATACCAATTGCCCGCTTACATCCCCATCAGCGCTATAAGCGTTATAGGTAGGCAACTGATTCGCCTGTCCCGACGTACCATCTTCGGGAAGGGCCGGTTCTTTCAGCAAGGCAGTGTATGGTGTCGGACCGGTCATTTCCAGCACCCGTGTTTTGGGTGTGGGATATAACACATAATAGGTTTCGATATGTGCGTTTAGGCCGTAGCTTTTGTATTTCTGCAGTATTTTTTCGGCCACCGCTTTACTGCCCGGCGAACCCAGGTTATGCGGAAATGCCGACAGTTCTTTAATCGTTTCGCCAATTTGCTGTGCATTTAGGGCGGCGTCAAATTGTTGTTCGGTTTTTAGCTGCTGCGCTGCCGAGGCATCGGTGAAACCGGTAATGCTTTTTTGCTGCGCGGATGCTAATACGGATAATGCAAGTAAACTAAGCGTAAAATATTTTTTCATGCCGGATGGTTATTGGTGCCGATGGTGAAAGTAATAAAATTCGGCTGAAAAAAATTACAAAAAGGTGATGGCTAAATCGGTACGAGATTATGATATTGCTTATTTAATATTAACTTCGAAATCTGGCCTTAATGCAATTCCAATTTTTTTTATGAAAGCTGCCTTAATTGGCTCAATCAAATTCGGTTTACGTTTTTTTTTAGCCCTGTTTTGTTGTTTTTATTTTGCCGGCGATGGTTGGGCTTCCAGCGGTATCACGCCTGGTGGCAGAGACTCGACTAAAATTGCTGCAAATCGTAACATTAATACGGCTTTCAACGATATCTATCGGCAAAATTTACTCCCTGCTTTTTATGGTAACGAGTATGGCAATGCCGTCCGTAACTTGCTAACGGCTGATATTGTGCCCAATATAGTATTGTTGAACAGCAGCAAATCGCGTTTCTTTTTTGTGGCAACGGCAAGGGTGCAACTCAGGCTGCTGTCCGAATACCATTCGCCGGTGGTATCGCCAAGCTACATGCCCGGCGCGACAATCTATACCCGCCTCAATAACGACGATACCCGGCCCCGGTTCCTATCACTTGGGTATTCGCACCATTCCAACGGGCAGGAGGGGCAAACGCTGGATAGTGATGGCGACTTTAACCGTACCGACGGTAAATTCACAACCAATTTTTATACCCTCAATTATTATTTCGGCACCCGGCATGCCACGGATACCATTGCCCGAAGCCGGTACAGCTTTATCGGCCTCGAGGTACATAGCGGCCTGTTTAAACTGGGCTATTCCAAACAGCTGACCGGCAAATATGGCTTTATACGCACCAATGGCAGCTGGATGTATGATATAATGAAGGATAGCCGCAACCAGGCCGATCATTATCTGGAACATCAGCGATTGCGATTTGACTTCACTTACATACTGGATAAGGTGTATGATTATTCGATTGACAATTGGCACAAGCGTTTAAATTTCTCGGTGAAATATTATTACCAGTTTGGCTTTATGGAAAACGTGGCTTTTATGATAGGCGCGGGTTACCGGGGACAAGACCCCTACAACATTTTTTTTCAGGATAGCTACTCTTTTATCGATATCGGTGTGGCATCAGGAGTGTCGTTTGATCTGCGGAAGAAGCATCATTATGGGGAATAATGGATTGATTGCCAAGATGCCCCAGCGGGTAATGTCGTTAAGACGAAGATTTGCCAACTAAAAATCTATATGGCTTCTTACTTACTGGTATTAAAAGGATGTAATGGTAAATGAAATCATCGTCCCGCTCATAGCCGCGGAGGCTTAGTCACTTTTGTGCGACAAAAGTAACCAAGACTTAGCGCAGCGATCTCACGAACGCCATTAAAAAAACAAATAATAGGTGAGTAACCGCTTGTCATCAGAAATGCTTCTTTCCGCGCGAGGCCTTTGCGCCGCAAATCAGACAAAACCCGGTACGCAAAAGTTTTGCCTGCTGTCGCTCGCGCATGGCCACCGCTTCATCAAAACTTGCTTTCCCCCTGCGGCCGCACATGGCCACCATTGTTTTGCCTGATTTCACCCGAAGCTTATCTGCTGACGGTAAAAAAAATAAAGCCACAAACAGTACAAGTCTCAGTAGCTTAATGACACGCCCCAGCGGGGCTACCGCTTTGTAGAAATCAAATAACAAGGGTTTTTTGCCCCGTTCAGGGGTTACCCAATTTTACGGGGAGGGGTAGCCGCCTAACGGGGCAAAACAAATTTTTTTCGTGCGGTGCTACAAAGCGGTAGCGCCGATGGCGCAAGGACAATTTGATTTGCCAGGCAGAAATCTTTTAAAACAATACCCTAAGATGTGTATTATTGAATTATGGCCGATGTGCACAGCAAGGAAACCCGCAGCTATAACATGTCGCGTATTCGAAGTAAGGATACGAAGCCTGAATTATTGGTGCGGAGGCCTTTGCTACCGTTTTTAGTGCTTGGATATCATTTCAGAATTAAATAGTAACTTGGTTTTGTGGTTGATGTTACTTGCGCACTTATTATTAATAGCCAATTTCAAGTATTTGCTACGCAAAGAAGCTCTACGATGAATTTGCCCCTAAAATGGGAATTGCCGGGTGGCAAAATTGAACAAAATGAAACTCCGGAAGAATGTTTAATTCGAGAAATTAAAGAAGAGATTAATATAGAGATAGAAATAATCGACAGCCTTCCATATAATGTTCACACCTATCCTTCGATAACAATTAAACTCATACCATTTATTAGCACCCATTTAAAGGGAGAAATTACATTAAAAGAACATGTTAATTTTAAATGGCTTAATACAAATGAATTATTAGATTTGGATTGGGCCGATGCGGATATTCCAATTCTTAAACATTACCTAAACTATATAAATGGAATTTGAATTAGGGATTTATGAGCAACTTGTTACGAAGCTTATAGCCAATCAACTTGAATTAATTAATGATAAGAAATTTTTTATTAGAAGCACACCCCTTGATAAAGAAGAGGCATCCAGATACCTCAGTTCATACTTATCGGAAACCATAAAGTTTGCATTAAATGAAATTAAAGATGAAAATAAAACACTTCGTCAGATTGAGCTTTCAAATAAAATTATCCAACTATTAATAGATGCGCTTCCAAAAATTGGTCTTTCCGACAATTTGATTGAGAATGAAGGTAAAATACTTGAAGCTGTTTTTTCAAAAATAGACTCTCCATTTCCAGACTTCAACGAACGACTTAAACAAATTACTCCATATACTCGATTAAGCCAAAGCGAACTTTTTACTGGTAATAATGTAGGTATCTCATTAGAAAGCGAGATCAAGAAAGAAATACTCTCATCGGATGAAATCTGTTGGTTGGTCTCATTTATTAAGTATTCGGGTATTAGAATATTTAAAGAAGAGTTAGAAGAGTTTACCAATAGTGGTAAAAAGCTAAAGATTATTACCACTTCTTATATGGGGGCGACAGATGCTAAGGCTGTTGAGTTTTTATCTAAGCTTAAAAATACTGAAATAAAAGTTTCCTATAATGTTGATCACGAACGTCTTCATGCTAAAGCTTATTTGTTCTTAAGAGACACTGGTTTTAACACCGGATATATTGGCTCTTCAAATATTTCGAGGTCTGCATTAACAAATGGTTTAGAATGGAATTTGAAAGTAACGTCGAAAGAGATTGGTCACATTATAGACAAATTCAAGAAAACATTTGACACTTATTGGGTGGATAAAGATTTTGAGTTATATGAACATGGGAAGGATCTTCAAAAACTGTCAACGGCTTTAAAACAACAAAGATCATATGACAATCAAGCGATTACTACCTTCTTCGATTTAAAGCCTTTTCCTTATCAAGAAGAAATTTTAGAGAAATTACGATCCGAAAGACTTGTTCATGATAGATATAAAAATTTAATTGTCGCAGCCACAGGAACAGGAAAGACGGTTATTTCGTCATTCGATTATAAACAGTTTAAAGATAAACATCCAAGAGCAAGATTATTGTTTGTGGCTCACCGTAAGGAAATATTAGAGCAAGCTCAGCATACCTTTCAGCATGTATTAAGAAATGCCAATTTTGGCGAACTTTGGGTTGATGGTCAAGAGCCTAATAACTACGAATATGTATTTGCTTCCGTCCAGACACTTACCAATCGAATAAATCAAATATCTCTTTCTGAAGACTTTTTTGATTTTGTCATTATTGATGAAGTGCATCACATTGCGGCATCAAGCTACAGACCTATACTAGAAAAATTCAAACCAAAAATACTATTAGGATTAACTGCAACTCCTGAAAGAGGCGATGGGGAAGATATTCTAAAGGATTTTTGTGGCGTAATTGCCGCTGAAATTAGGTTACCTGAAGCTTTAAATAGAAAACTATTATCTCCATTTCAATATTTTGCGCTGTCCGATAATGTCGATCTGTCAAAACTTTCTTGGAAAAATGGTAGATATGAAATTAATGAATTAACTAAACTTTATACTGAGGATGATAGGCGGGTGAGCGATATTTTAACTAATTGTGAAAAGTACCTAACGGATGTAAACGATGTAATGGCGCTTGGCTTTTGCGTTAGTCAGGATCATGCACGTTATATGGCGGAGAAATTTACTTTAGCGGGTCTAAAAGCTGATTATCTAACAAGTGAAAGCTCAGGAAATAGAGCAGAACTTAGAGAACGTCTTCGCAAGAAGGAAATCAACTATTTATTTGTAAGAGACATTTTTAATGAAGGAGTCGACATTCCTGAAATTGATACGGTGTTATTTCTTAGACCAACAGAAAGTTTGACCATCTTTCTTCAACAACTGGGCAGAGGATTGCGCCTTGCAGCAAATAAAGATTGTTTAACTGTTTTAGACTTTGTAGGAAATGCTCGACCAGAATACGACTTCGAACACAAGTTTAGGGCCTTGGTTGGGAAAACACATACCTCTATTATCAAGGAAATTGAAGATGAATTCCCACATTTACCTTTAGGATGTTCTATTGTTTTAGAAAAGAAAGCCAAGGAAATTATTCTAAAGAATATAAAGGAAGCAATAGGTTTCAATAGAAAACAATTACTTGTAAAAATTCAAAATTTCAAACACCAATCTACGCTATCGCTCACCCTAAGAAACTTTATAGACTTCCAGCATATTGACTTGCAATTAATTTATAAAAAAGGTAGCTGGAAACGTCTTTGCGCCGAAGCCGGCGTAATCCAGGATTTTAACGAATTTAATGAGAGTGAAATAACAAGAGGTATTAAAAGGCTATTACAGTGTAATTCACTAAGCTATTTAACCTTTGTAAGAAACTTAATTAAAAACCACTTCAATATCGAATTATTTAACAGTGAACAAAATCTTATGCTATTAATGTTCCACTATGATATTTGGCAGAACGAGGGCGTAAAATTGGGATTTAAATCAATTAAAGAAAGCACTTTACAAATAGCCAAAAATTCTACAATGGTTGAAGAGTTAGCCGAAGTAGTTGACTACTTGATAAATAAAATTGATTTTGTCGAAAAGGATATTGAACTAAATCAACCATTCCCTTTAAGAGTACACAGCCGATACAATAGAGATCAAATATTAGTAGCGATGGGGTTGCATGAATTTGAAAAATCATCATCAAATCGTGAAGGTGTCGCGTTAAATAAAAACTTGAATATAGAAGCGCTATTTGTAACACTAAAAAAGTCTGAAAAGGAATATTCACCAACTACGCTGTACGATGATTATGCCATTAGCGAATACTTATTTCATTGGCAATCACAAAATGCGACGTCTCCGCAATCCGAAAAAGGTTTATCGTATATTAATCAGAAAGGCTTAGATAAAAAAATCTTGCTTTTTGTCAGAGAGCAAAATGATGACGAATATGGTTTTACAATGTCGTATGTATTTTTAGGTGATGCTAATTTTATCAACTCAAGTGGCTCAAAACCGATGAATGTAGAATGGAAATTAAGCGAGCCAATGCCAGCGTATATTTGGAAAGAAAGCGGCAAACTTGCAATAGGATAATTCAAAGTTCACTTATATCCGATTGTTTGAGGTTGAGGCATAAAGTATATTTGATTATGCAGATATTATACTTAATGAACGACCAGCCCACAACTTGCCCCATCTGTGGTGCAAGGACTGATATTATTTCCGACTTCTATCATACCAAACTACTGCTACTCATCAATGAATGCTTAAATATCCAATGTAAACATGTATTTTTCGAGGTAGAAAAATAATTATGAGAGAGGGTCAAAAGCTGTGGACTAAGGAGGAATTAATATTAGCTATTAATCTTTACAGCAAAATACCTTTTGGCCAAATGCATCAAAGTAATCCGGCAATAATTGAAATAGCAAATATAATCGGAAGGACACCAAGTTCTGTCACTTATAAACTGGTAAACTTTGCGAGCCTTGATCCCAGGTTAAAGCAAAGGGGCATGGTAAATGCCAGTAAGTTGGATAAAGAAGTTTGGCAAGAGTACATGGCAAATTGGGATGACGTATTTATTGAAGGCGAAAAACTGCTTGCTCACAAGAAAAAAACGACCATTGAAAAATTATACAATATTAATTTGGACGAATATCAGCAAAAGGATGGCCGTGAAGTTGAACGCATGGTTAAAGTTCGATTAGATCAGGAGATTTTTAGGGGTGCCGTACTTACTAATTTTGATAACCAATGTTGTATTACGGGGATAAAAATGATTGAGTTAATAGTCGCCAGTCATATTGCGCCATGGAGTAAGGACAATAAAAACCGATTAAACCCCCGAAATGGATTAGCTATTAATGCTTTACACGATAAGGCTTTTGATAAACATCTGATTACAGTTACAGAAGAATTGAAAATAAAGATTTCTCCGAAGTTTTACCGCGCTAAGGAATTATTGAGCATCAAGCAAAATTTTATTGATTATGACAACAAATCACTTATAGCGCCTAAAAAGTTTTATCCTGATATAGAGTTTTTGAAAATGCATAATGAAAAATTTGCCCTAAAAAGTTCACTTATATCCGATTGACAATAACTCCTTATCGAACTATCTTGGCACATGCCAAATATCCAATTCAACTATCGCTACCGTGACGGGGCCAATTATAAAAAACACGACTTCGTTATCTTTAAAAATGATCCATCTATCAGCATAGAAGAATTAGAATCGCTTATAAAATCAAAATTGATTGATGAAACTTGGTTTTATGCTTATGAATGGAAATTGCCTGAATTGTTTTTAAGCACATGCGATTTTAGAATTGACCCCACCTGGCATGAGTTTGAAAGTGTAGAATATACTGATGAAAGCCCAAATTCACCTTTCGATTTGAAAGAGTTTATAACGCTATTAACTGTATCGATCTCAACCAACAATCCGTAAAGGCTGTAGTGTTCGTCCAGGCGTTCAACCCAATTTTTAACCTACTTTTTCTCATGCTCAGATTACTGGCCCTTACTATTGTATTGTTAAGCTTTTCGACCTTAAAAGTACAGGCGCAAAACTTAAGGGACGATTCGGTAAAAAACATTGCTATCACCGATGCCAAAAAATTCCGACTGGATAAAGCGGATTTCAAAATGTTTAAGCGCAACCGCCGAAACTTTAATTCGGACTATTTTAAACCAGCCAAAGCCGATGTGAGCGATACCACACTGTTAAGGGATTCGGTTTATGCAAAGGCGTTCCGCCAAAAAGCCTGGAAACGCACCCGCACCCGGCGTACCGTATGGCATTATGCATGGGTAACTGAGGCTGTTTATGGGGGTGCTTATATTGTACTGCTTGCGGGTGTATTGTTAACCAATCCTGAGAATGTTAGGTGAAGAGCTAACCAGCCATAATATAATTGAGAAAGACCATCGTGGTATAAACAGACTGGAATCCCATAGAACTTGATTTTATACCTTATATTTATTCTTTTAATTATTATGTATTTTTGTTTTTT
>JANYAB010000235.1 GCA_025355225.1 Bacteroidota bacterium | reverse complement strand
GTTATCACTGTTTTTCGTAAAATATTTGGCCGCCCAGCTTAAAAACACGCTGGCTTTATTGGTGAAACCAACCAATGTCATTAAATGGACAAACATCCATAGTATCCACGCAAAAAATCCACCGAAATGTAATTTCCAAATGTCGGCCACTGCTTTATTTTGCCCAATGGTTGCCAATGTGCCTTTGTCGACGTATTTGAACGGCACGGTTGCTTCTCCTTTTACTAAATGTAAAATATTTTTTGCCAGATGCACGCCCGTTTGTATAGCCGCGGGCGCCACACCAGGAAGCCCGTTTGGGTATTGAAGAGTGATCATGGCTGATACATCCCCTATCGCGAATATGTTCTGATAGCCGACCACACGATTAATCTCATCAGTTTCTATCCTTCGGCCGTTCGTAATGGTTCCGTTCACCAGTCCTTCAGGTACTTCGCCCATTACCCCGGCAGCCCAAAATACATTACGGGTTTTTATAACCATACCATCGTCTATTTTTAATTCGTAACCGTCATAACTTTTCACGTGTACGCTGTTATAAATTACCACACCCATTTTGGTCAGGAACTCCTTCGCTGTAGCCGATGCCTGTGCCGACATTGCCCCCAAAACTACAGGTTTGCCTTCCACTACATATACCCTCATGTCCTCCTCGCAAAGTGAGGGATAATCCCTGCAGAGTACATGATTACGCATTTCTGCCAATGCCCCTGATAGTTCTACACCTGTTGCCCCCCCGCCAACAACGACGAAAGTAAGTAGTGCATCCTTTTCTTCTTCGTCGGCCGTGGTTACTGCTTTTTCGAGGTTTTGCAGCATCAGGCTTCGTATATTTAATGCCTCGCCAATGTTTTTCATCGGCATAGTATAATGTTCAATTTCCTTATTACCGAAAAAATTGGTATTGGCCCCTGTCGCTATCACCAGGTAATCGTATGGTATTTCTCCTATGTCTGCTGTCACTGTATTCTTTTCAGGGTTGATCTTTTGAACCTCTGCAAAATTGAAAGTAAAGTTCTTTTGACCCGTAAATATCCTCCTTAAGGGGAAACCAATTGAATCCGCCTCAATAGCTCCCATCGCCACCTGGTAAAGCAGCGGCTGAAAAGTATGGTAATTATGCTTATCAAGCATAAGCACCTCTACAGGTTTGTTTTTTAATTTTTTTGCGAGATTTAAACCGGCGAAACCACCACCAATAATCACAATACGTGGCATGCCTTTAGTTTTTTCTAAATCCATAAATTATATTTACCATAAACTTTTCGTGCGCAAAATAATGATAAAACACGTTTCGCCGCAATTGTAAACCGTATATACTTAAACTATGTTTTTTTGCTGACATGATTTTTGAAAAATAAGTAATCCCGAATTACTACTTTTAGCCCGTTAATCGTTTGGTATTTACCCGGCCCGTTAGGGTAAGGAGTTTCAATACCGTTGCTGATCAATCATATACAATACATGGACGGGAAAAGAAAGGTTTCATTGCCTTCAAAAGATATACGTAATAGTCTGCACATCATAAAGATAGGCGGGAATGTGATCGACAATTCAGAAAACCTATATTATTTTCTGAAGGACTTTACTGCGCTTGATGGCCATAAAATACTCGTTCATGGTGGCGGCAAGGTGGCTACCCAATTGTCCGAAACAATGGGCATTGAGCCCAAGCTGGTAGATGGCCGCAGGATTACTGATATTGAAACCCTCCGTATAGTTACTATGGTTTATGGTGGACTTATCAATAAAAACATTGTGGCCCAATTGCAGCGCCTGGGCAACAATGCGATCGGGCTTACCGGCGCCGACGGTAATTTTATCCGTACAAAAAAACGCCCGGTAAAAACAATTGATTATGGTTTTGTTGGTGATATTGACGAAAACTCTATCGACCCTCAAAATATCAGGAAATTATTGGAAGCAGGCTTTACCCCCGTATTTTGTGCGATAACCCATGATGGCGACGGGCAATTATTAAATACCAATGCGGACACCATTGCTTCGGCACTGGCTGTTTCGCTGGCAAAATTATATGAAACCACCCTAATTTATTGTTTTGAAAAAAAGGGGGTTTTGCAGGATATTAATGACGAGGATTCCCTGATCAGGGATATTGACCCCGAAAAGTATGAAGAATTAAAAGAACAACAGATCATTCACAGCGGCATGCTGCCCAAATTGGATAATGCTTTTACGGCGATAAATTGTGGTGTAAAGGCAGTGATCATCGGGCAGGCCAATGAACTGGGGCAGATAAAACAAAAACAAGCATTTGGTACACGTTTAAGCAAGAAAAAATGAGCACAAAAAAAAACATAGCCATATTAGGCAGCGGCAATATAGGGCTTTCGTTAGCCAAAGGATTGGTAAAAGCAGGCTTTTATGAACCTGAGCAAATTATTTTAACCCGCCGTAACACCGCAGCCTTATCGGCGCAGGCTGATTCTGGCTATCAGATCACCTCAAAGAATTTAGAAGCTGTAAAAGGAGCTGATATTGTAGTTTTGGCAGTATTGCCACAGCAATTGAACAGACTATTGCACGAAATTAAACCGGCAATATGGGAACAACAACACCTATTGATCTCAGTTGTATCAGGAGTAAGTTGCCAGGATATTCGCCAACAATTAGAACTGGACGTACAGGTAGTGCGTGCAATGCCCAATACAGCGATAGCCATTGGCCAATCCATGACCTGCATAGCTACCGACAGTGCTACAACTGAAAATATGGAACTGGTAAAATCACTGTTCGATACTGTCGGCGTAACTATACAGATCAACGAAGAACTGATGACCTCGGCCACTGCCCTTTGTGCTTGTGGCATTGCCTTCTTTTTACGCTCAATCCGCGCCGCTTCACAGGGCGGAACCGAGATCGGCTTTCATGCCCATGATGCGTTAAAAATGGCCGCTCAAACCGCCAAAGGCGCCGCAGACCTATTGTTGCAGCTAGCCTCTCACCCCGAACAGGAAATCGACAAGGTAACATCACCCAAAGGCTGTACCATTGCCGGTTTAAACGAAATGGAGCACAATGGTTTTAGTTCCGCCATGATAAAAGGCATAAAAACATCCGCTGAAAAAGCGGCGGTGTTGTATGATAAGGAAAATTAAGTTTTTTAGGTGAAAGGTAAAAGGTGAAAGGTTTTTGAATGTCGACATCATATCAATGTCAGGACAAGACAACTTCGACATTCGGAGTTCGAAATTCGATGTTCGATATTTAAAAAATAGGCGTTTTTATGTTTTTATCTCTCCTGTCATTCCAAATAGTAGTGCCTGATCCTATTCAAGTCATCATCCAGTTCATAAACTAACGGAACCCCTGTAGGAATATCCAATTGAATAACTTCCTCATCCGTGAGATGATCTATATATTGAACCAATGCCCTTAAACTGTTTCCATGAGCGGAAACAATCACCCTTTGCTTAAGGCGGATTGCAGCAATGATTGTTTCGTGCCAGAAGGGCAACACCCTGTCCATTGTTTCGCTTAAATTTTCAGTTAACGGTAATTCCCTTTCGGTTAGGTTCTTATAACGGATGTCGTTCCCAGGATAGCGACTATCGTCTTTGGTTACCGCTGGCGGGTGCTCATGCGGATCGCGGCGCCATTTGTGTACCTGCTCCTCCCCGTACTTCGCTGCCGTCTCCAGCTTATTTAAACCTTGCAAAGCACCATAAAAACGCTCATTAAGCCGCCACGATTTTGTTACGGGTATCCACAGCAGGTCCATTTCTTCCAAAACGATATCCAGTGTCTTTATAGAACGCTTTAGCACTGAAGCAAAACCGGTGTCAAAAATGTAATTATTCTTTTTAAGCAACTGCCCCGCCCGTTTGGCTTGCAGATAACCTTCTTCTGAAAGATCAACGTCCGTCCAGCCTGTAAAGCGGTTTTCTTTGTTCCACACACTCTCTCCATGACGGATCAATACTAATTTTTGCATTTTATAAAGCTTAAAACACAAAGCTAAAAGCAGAAAGCGAAAAGCTGCATTTAAAAAATAAAATAATAGCCCGCAATCGGTGTAATCTCCATCAATCGGTGAAATCATTTTTATAATCGGTGTAATCATCTTATCATTTTTATAATCGGTGTAATCATCTTATATTGCATCATAAACCAATAAACCCTATATCATTATGATACCAACAACACCGCTTCCGGCAAAGGATGGGACAGCCAACCCTGCGCCATTAGGCCTCTGTGCATTCGGCATGACAACTGTATTGTTAAATTTCCACAACGCCGGATTTTATGAAATCAACTCCGCGATTCTGGCTATGGGCATTTTTTATGGCGGCCTGGCCCAGGTGATCGCCGGTATTATTGAAGCGCGCAAAAACAATACTTTTGGACTAACAGCTTTTACCTCCTATGGCTTTTTCTGGCTCTCACTGGTTGGCCTGATCGTTATGCCCAAATTGGGCTGGATTGCCAAACCGACCGAAGATGCCATGGCCGCTTACCTTGGTGTTTGGGGACTTTTTACTTTTTGCTTGTTTTTCGGCACGCTAAAATTGAACAGGGCGCTGCAATTCGTTTTTGCTTCATTAACTATTCTTTTCATCCTTTTAGCCGTTGGGGATTCGACAGGTAATACCTCTATCAAACACCTTGCCGGGTACGAGGGTATCATCTGCGGACTTTCTGCTATATATGCCGGTATTGCCAATGTATTAAATGAGGTGTATAGAAGATCAGTTTTGCCATTAGGCACCGTATAATTATTGTCGGAATCAGAATTTACAGAATTAGCGGATTTTCGAGATCATTAAATAATAGATTTGCATTTTAAAATTAACTTCTGGAAATTCTTTAATTCTGGAAATTCTGATTCAGACAAATAAACTAAAATTGAAAGACTTCAAAAAATATTACACCATCTCAGCTACGCCCCAGGAGGTTTACACTGCATTGACCAATCCTTTAACCATTGAATTATGGACCGGGGAAGAGGCCATTATGAGTACGGAACCGGGTTCCGAATTTTCGCTATGGGATGGCAGTATTGTCGGTAAAAACCTGGAATTTGAAGAAGGAAAAAAGATAGTACAGCAATGGTACTTCGATGGACAACCGGAAGTGTCCGTGGTAACTATTAAGCTGCATACCGATAAAAATAATTCAACTTCGGTGGAACTAAGGCATACCAATATCCCCGACAAGGATTATGATAGTTTTGCTGAAGGATGGGATAACTCGTATTTTGGCCCCCTCATCGACTTTTTTGAGGGTGAATAGTCCCATCCTGGCTATAGCCATTTGCTGTTTATGGAGGGGTTAGCCGCCAATAAATCACCGCGGGAGGTTTTTCCGATATCGTTTTTACCCTGTGCTGACCTATCATCCTATCACAATAAACCGTAATAATGTATCTTTGCAGCCGAAATGAGCAAGCAAGGCAGGATATTAGTGGCAATGAGCGGTGGAGTGGATAGCTCCGTGGCGGCTATAATGCTGCACGAACAGGGCTACGAGGTTATTGGCCTTACTATGAAAACATGGGATTATGCGTCGTCTGGCGGCAGCTCAAAGGAAACTGGCTGCTGTAGTTTAGATAGCATTAATGATGCCCGGGCGTTAGCTGTAGCTTATCGCTTCCCCCACTATATATTGGATATTCGAAGTGAGTTTGGCGATTTTGTGATCGACAACTTTG
Organism: Bacteroidota bacterium; assembly: GCA_025355225.1. Taxonomy (GTDB): domain Bacteria; phylum Bacteroidota; class Bacteroidia; order Sphingobacteriales; family Sphingobacteriaceae; genus Mucilaginibacter. The sequence continues at coordinate 5,073 of JANYAB010000235.1, read as the reverse complement.
TGGACGAATATATGGCCGGGCGCACCCCTAATCCATGCGTTTTATGTAATACTCACATCAAATGGGAAGCCCTGCTTAAGCGGGCCGATAAATTAGATTGCGAATTTATTGCCACAGGCCATTACGCCAACATCCGGTTGCATGATAATGGTCGCTATGTGGTTTCTAAGGGCCTTGATGAGAATAAAGATCAGTCTTATGTATTGTGGGGGGTGTCGCAAAAAAACCTCGCACGCACTAAATTCCCTTTAGGTAGTTTCACAAAAGCGCAGATCAGGCAAATGGCGATGGAAATGGGACAGGTTGAGCTTGCCGGAAAAAGCGAAAGTTATGAAATATGTTTTGTGCCCGACAACGACTACAGGTCTTTTCTAAGGCATAAAGTAGAGGAGCTTGACGAACGTGTAGCCGGCGGCAACTTCGTACTCACTGATGGCACCGTTGTTGGTAAGCACCAGGGGTATCCTTTTTATACTATTGGTCAGCGTAAAGGACTGGGCATCGCTTTTGGTCATCCCATGTTTGTAACGCGCATCGATCCGCAAAACAATACGGTTGTTTTAGGCACACAAGAAGAATTGGAACGTAAATCGGCATGGGTAAGAGATCTTAACCTAGTAAAGTATGCGGCCATAAATGAACCTATGGAGGCTGTCACTAAAATACGTTATAAGGATGCCGGCTCACAAAGTACAATTGTGCAAATGGGCGAACATATGAAAGTTGATTTTCACCATTCTGTTTCAGGCATCGCTCCGGGTCAGTCCGCTGTATTTTACGAAGGCAACGACCTTCTGGGGGGCGGCTTTTTGATGTGATTTTTTCGTTAAAAGACTGAATGCTGCCAGGTGATAAAGTTATAAAAACCTCAACATTACAACCTTTCAACTTTCCAACTTTACAACAATGTCGCAAAAACAAATTTGCGTTTCACTTTCTTTATGTTTTCTTTGCAAAAAAATAACTGCTTAAATGGCAAAAAATTTACTGATAGTAGAATCTCCGGCAAAAGCCAAAACAATCGAAGGATACCTCGGTAAAGACTTTACTGTGAAGTCGAGTTATGGGCATATCCGCGACCTGGTAAAGTCGGACGATGCAATTGATACCAAGAATAATTTCGAACAAAAATATGAAGTACCTGCTGATAAAAAGCAGGTAGTCAGCGAATTAAAAAAATTAGTTAAAGAAGCAGATATCGTTTGGCTTGCATCGGATGAGGACCGCGAAGGTGAGGCCATTTCCTGGCATTTGTTTGATACGCTGGATTTAAAAGAAGCCACTACCCGCAGGATCGTTTTCCACGAGATAACCAAACCTGCTATTTTGAGTGCAATTGAAAATCCACGGAAAATAGATTACAACCTAGTAAACGCGCAGCAGGCCCGCCGTGTACTGGATAGATTGGTGGGCTTTGAACTTTCTCCTGTTTTATGGAAAAAAGTAAAACCATCCCTTTCAGCAGGAAGGGTGCAGTCGGTTGCAGTGAGACTTATCGTAGAACGCGAACGCGAGGTCAATAAATTTAAGGCAGAAGCAGCTTTTAAGATAGTTGCCTTGTTCGGTAAAGGTAAAGAAGCATTTAAGGCTGAACTATCTGAACGATTTGCCAAGCAGGACGATGCTGAAAAATTCCTTACCGATTGCATAAATGCTGAATTTAAAATAAGTTCTCTCGAAACAAAGCCGGCCAAACGTTCACCAGCTGCACCATTTACAACTTCGACATTACAACAGGAAGCCAGTCGTAAATTGGGTTTTTCGGTACTGAGAACCATGACAGTGGCTCAGAAGCTTTATGAGTCGGGTAAGATCACTTATATGCGTACCGATTCTGTTAACCTGTCAGATACTGCGTTGGATGCGGCAGCAAAGGAAATTACTTCGGCTTATGGCGTTAAATACCATCAGCACCGGAAATATAAAACCAAAAGCGCGGGCGCACAGGAAGCGCACGAGGCGATAAGGCCAACCTACTTCGACCAACACACCATAGACGGTGATCCATCTGAAAAAAGACTGTACGACCTGATCTGGAAACGGGCCATTGCTTCGCAAATGAGTGAAGCATTATTTGAGAAAACAACTGCAAAGATCAGTATATCAACCCGTAAAGATGAATTAGTAGCCAATGGCGAAGTAATGAAATTTGATGGATTTCTTAAAGTTTACCTGGAATCAGTTGATGAAGATGAAGAGCCGCAACCAGGTGAAGACAATGCTATACTTCCACCATTAACCAGGGGACAGCGTCTTGATCTGCAGGAAATGACAGCAACCGAACGTTATTCACGCCCACCTGCCCGTTATACCGAGGCAAGCCTGGTAAAAAAACTCGAAGAGCTTGGCATTGGACGGCCTTCTACCTACGCTCCTACTATCTCAACCATTCAAAACCGGGGTTATGTAGTTAAAGAAGAGCGCGAAGGTAAACTGCGTAACTTCAGGGTGTTGACGCTTAAGGGGCAGAGCATTACAAAAGAAGAAAAAAGCGAAAATACCGGCGCCGAACGTAATAAATTGTTCCCTACTGATATTGGCAATGTGGTTAATGACTTTTTAGTCCAGCATTTCCAGGATATAGTAGATTATAACTTTACGGCCAGTGTTGAAAAACAATTTGACGAGATAGCCCAGGGCCTGGAAGTGTGGACAGATATGATCCGCAATTTCTATGATCCCTTCCACAAAGAAGTTGAGAGCACTATTCAAACAGCCGACAAAGCGACCGGCGAACGCGATCTGGGTATCCACCCGCAAAATGGTAAAAAGATATCGGTCAGAATTGGCCGTTACGGACCATTTGTGCAGATTGGCGATAGCGAAGATGAAGACAAGCCGCTATATGCCAGTTTAAGGGCCGGACAAAGCATAGAGACGATATCGATAGAAGAAGCACTTGAATTGTTTAAGCTGCCCAAAAAGGTCGGCGTTTTTGAAGATAAGGAAATGACAGTTGCCATTGGCAAGTTTGGCCCATATGTAAGGCATAACAGTGCATTTTACTCTCTTCCGAAAGAAATTGACCCGCATGACGTCACCGAAGAACGCGCGATAGTATTGATCGTTGAAAAGCGTAAAAAGGATGCGGAAAGACTAATCAAAGCATTTGACGAGGACCCGACAGTTAAAGTTCTGAACGGTCGCTGGGGGCCTTACATTGAATTTGGAAAGCAAAACGTTAAAATACCAAAGGGACGTGAGCCGGAAACGCTTACCTTTGAGGAATGCAAAGCTCTGGCTGACGCGGAAGCCAAAGCCCCGAAAAAAGCAGGCGGAAAACGATTTGTGAAGAAGAAATAGAGTAGTTGATTGAGTGAGTTGTTGATTAAGTTGATTGGTTTTTATACTTTTCTTCTAACTTAATCAACTCAATAAACTCAATCAACCCAATCAACCAACAATGATAAAAGACATTCCCGAAAATATTGTAAAGGATATTGCTATTGCAATTGCGCTTGAAGGGGAAAACGTGGAAAGTAAAACCTGGTATGTTTACCTCATCAACTTAAAGAATGAGCCGATTGAAAACGTACTGATCACCTCAAAGGGCTATGGAGAAAAGGATGGTGAGGCCGTGAAAACCTCCACCCTTCGCCACATGTTCCCCGTGGTTAAAAATAGCGCTTATGCACTCGTGGAGCCTATTGATGAAGCTACTTTCGGATTGAACAATGAGTTTTGGCTAAGCTATTATATCGGCAAAGAGATATTTGATAAAAAATTTATTTTCCTGCCGGAGAGCATTGTGGAATCCAATTTTATAAAGCTGCCGATACTGAATAAGCCAGGGGTGATGATACGCTGATATTTATTGCTCAGGCATTTTTTACGGGAGTTTGCTACTTCACCGAATTTGTTTTGGATGACTGCTTTAATTCTTCTATCATGTCGTCAGAATCAAACATAACATCATCAATAAGCCAGTGATTCTCCGGTTTGTAAAATACAAAAATAAATCTTATCGGATAGTTTTTATGTTTTACAAGATAGCTAAAAAGCACGAGGCTGCCGGCGATTTTTTTCTCATTTATTAGTTCAAAACCAGTGAAATTGCCAAGTGTTGAATTTATAGAATCGAGTTTACTCTTTAAATAATTCCACTTATCTCTGCTAATTATTGTTAATGAATTTTTAGTAGAAATATAATCAAGTGCTTTATCTGACCCTTCAGTATTGTATATTTTAAAAAAACTGTTGATATAGCCAACTGCTTCTTTAACATCCGATTCAGATTTAGTTTGCGCCTGTGAATTTAACGCTGCACAGCATACATTGCCGGCAAATAAAACGACTAAAAGAGCTTTCATTTTTTGATATTTAAGTTGTGATAAGGTAAAGTTTATAAATGCAAATAATTTTCTATTCAAGATAAAAATCGTCACGTAAGATACGTCGATCCACGTAAAATATCTTCTTTCAAATAAATTATTTATTACTATAAATTTCATAATTTACGGTACTAATTAAACCTTATTATGGAAGAAGTACAAGGCCTTTTCTCAAACCGGAAAAGATCAATTATCGCTGTTGCAACGGCAGTTCTTTTAATTTTAATTACTTTTCTGATCTTTCACCGGGGGCAAACGGGAGCAGTTGATCCAGCTTTCAGTAAGTACATCGAGTCGTATACCTCGGGTATTATATCAAAAGGTAATACGATTCGTATCCGGCTGGCCGGACAGGTGCCTACTACCCATGTTCAAAATGACCAGCTTCCGAATGGCGTTTTTGATTTTTCCCCGTCCATAAAAGGAAAGGCTTATTGGATAGATGAGCGCACCATTGAATTCAGGCCCGAAAATAAACTCATTGCTGACCAAAGCTATACGGCGGAATTCAAATTAAGTAAGGTGATAGACGTACCGGACAAGTTCGGGGATTTTAAATTCACGTTTCAAACCATTAAACCTGATTTCACGGTTTCATTTGTTGGTTTGCAAACGGCAACCAGTACTTCAACAGATAAAATGAAGCTGGATGGCATCGTTCAAACTGCCGATGACGAGGATAATGCAAATATCGAAAAACTGATCAGCCTTAGTTACGACTCCCCTGTTCACATAAGCTGGC
>JANYAB010000650.1 GCA_025355225.1 Bacteroidota bacterium | reverse complement strand
ATGAAAGCAGCAACGTGCTCACCCAGGTTCCGATAAGCCTTGCTTACCTTAAAAGTTTAAAAAGATAATTTATACATACTACCATGAACATCATAAAAAAATATCGACCTATTGTTTTTGCAACAGTAATCTTAGGGGGCTGTTTAATAACGCAAGTAAGAGCTCAAACCCCAAACGAATGGAAAAGCCTGTTCGACGGTAAGACGCTTAACGGGTGGAAGCAGGCTACAGGGAAAGCAAGTTATACCACGGAGAATGGGATGATCGTCGGTACCACAGCAGTTGAACCACACAACTCATTCCTGGTGACAGAAAAAGAATACGGTGATTTTATATTGGAACTGGATACCAAAGTTGAAAGTTCGACCAGCAACTCGGGTGTGCAAACCCGTAGTCATTTTGATCCGCACGGCAATGATGGTTTGGGGAAAGTTTATGGCCGGCAGGTGGAGATCGATCCATCAGACCGCCGCTGGAGCGGTGGTATAGAAGATGAAGCGAGGCGCGACTGGCTGTATACCCTGCAATATAATCCCAAAGCACAGCCGGCCTTTAAACAAGGGGAATGGAATCACCTAAAGATTGAATGCATCGGCAATACCACCAAAACATGGGTAAATGGCGTAGCTGCTGCTTATGTAGTGGATACCATCGATAGTAAGGGGTTTATTGGTTTGCAGGTGCATAATGTAACGAAAAGTGAAGATGCCGGTAAAAAAATCTATTTTAAAAATATCCGCATTAAAACAACTAATCTAAAATCAACACCTTTTCCTCCAGGAGTTTTTGTGGTGAATTTTGTGTCGAACCATTTAACAGACTACGAAAAAAAAGATGGCTGGCGTTTGCTTTTTGATGGTAAAACTAACAACGGTTGGATAGGGGCCAATATGGCGACTTTCCCCACCAAGCTCAATGGCTGGATAGTTAGGGATGGTACAATGACTATATTAGGTTCGGCAGGCGGTGAAGCGGCGAATGTTGGCGATATAGTTACTAAAGAACAATTCAGCGCATTTGATCTGTCGTTTGAATTCAGGATGAGCCGGGGTGCCAACAGCGGAGTGAAGTATTTTGTAACACTAAATGAAGATACCAAGGGATCGGCTATCGGCCTGGAGTACCAGGTATTGGATGACCAGGTGCACCCCGACGCTAAATTGGGCCGCAACGGCAACCGTACGCTGGCGTCACTGTATGATTTAATACCGTCCAATAAGCCCCCTCGTTTTGTGCGGCCGATAGGGGCATGGAACACTGGCAGGATAGTGGTTTATCCAAATAATCATGTAGAACATTATCTGAATGGCATTAAAGTACTGGAGTATGAACGTGGTTCGAAGGAATTTAAGGATTTAGTAGCCATCAGTAAATACGTGGTATGGAAAAACTTTGGAGAAGCTAAACAGGGCCATATCCTGTTGCAGGATCATGGGTTTGAGGTGAATTTCAGGAGCATAAAAATCAAAACATTACACGATTAAGGGATTTTAAAGATTATAATGATAAAGAATTTAAAAGATTATTACACGATTAAAGGTTTTAAAAGATTATAACGATTTTAATCTTCAATAATCTTTTAAATCCAGAAATCGTGTATATTGTGTCAATTTAACACCAAACCAATTATAACCAATCTTCCTGATTATGCCGATTGATACTGTGAATGTCAATAACAAGGCCCATGCGCAAAATACTTATGATGCTATCGTAATAGGATCGGGGATAAGTGGTGGCTGGGCTGCAAAAGAATTGACCGAAAGAGGCCTTAAAACTATTATGCTCGAACGCGGGCGCAACTTCGAGCACATAAAGGATTATAAAACGGCGACGAATAATCCATGGGATTTCGAACACCGCGGTAATGTTACACAGGCGCAACGAAAGGAACACAAATATGTGGCCAGGGCCTGGGGGCTTACCGAGGGTAATGTTAACTACTGGGCAGATGATGTAGAGGCACCATATACCGAGATAAAACCTTTTAACTGGTGGCGTTCTTACCAATTGGGCGGGCGTTCCATTCTTTGGGGCCGTCAAAGCTATCGCTGGAGCGATCTCGATTTTGAAGCAAACCTGAAAGATGGCTGGGCTATTGACTGGCCAATACGCTACAAGGATATTGCCCCATGGTATGATCATGTAGAAAAATTTGCCGGCGTTAATGGCTCAATGGAAGGCCTGGCGCAACTGCCTGATGGTCATTTTTTACCTGCAATGGATATGAATTGTGTGGAGAAGGACGTTGCTGAGCGCATTAAAAAGCATTACAATAACGCCCGGCATATGATCATCGGCCGGTCGGCTAATTTGACTGCGGCTATACCGGGACGTACCAAATGCCAGTTTCGCAACAGGTGTTGGGAAGGTTGTCCGTTCGGCGGATATTTCAGTACGCAGTCATCAACCCTGCCTGCTGCACTGGCAACGGGTAATTTAACTGTGCGTCCTTTTTCTATCGTCACAAAAATATTATATGATAAGGATACCAAAAAGGCTACAGGGGTAGAGGTTTTAGATGCGGAAACCAATAAGACTTATGAGTATCACGCTAAAGTGGTTTTTGTAAATGCGTCTACACTAAACAGCGCCTGGGTATTAATGAACTCTGCTACCGATGTTTGGCACGATGGTTTGGGCAGCAGCAGCGGTGAGCTTGGGCATAACATCATGGATCACCACTATAACCTCGGTGCATCCGGAACTGTTGAGGGTTACGAGGATAAATACTATTACGGCAGAAGGCCGAATGGTATTTATGTTGTGCGTTTTGCCAACCTGTTTGGCGATAAAAGAGATTACTTGCGCGGGTTTGGTTACCAGGGCGCTGCAAGTCGCGAAGGTTGGAGCCGCAATATAGCCGAGTTGAATATCGGATCGCAATTTAAAGAAGCATTAACCGAGCCCGGACAATGGACTATGGGCATTGGTGGTTTCGGTGAGTTGCTTCCTTATCATGAAAATAAAATATCGCTGGATAAAGCGCACAAAGACAAGTGGGGGCTGCCGATTTTGGCTATGGATGCGGAAATAAAAGATAATGAGAAAAAGATGCGCATTGATATTGTTGCTGAAGCAAAGGCAATGCTCGAAATAGCAGGGGTGAAAAATATTAAAACGCACGATTTCGGTCACCATGTTGGTGATGGTGTCCACGAGATGGGTTCGGCGCGTATGGGCCACGATCCTAAAACATCTGTATTGAACATGCATAACCAGGTTTGGGATGCAAAAAACGTGTTCGTTACGGATGGCTCGTTTATGGTTTCATCAGCATGTCAAAACCCATCTTTAACTTATATGGCAATGACAGCAAGGGCAGCGAATTTTGCTGCTGATGAATTAAAGAAGGGGAATATATAGAGCCCCGACTAAGCCCCCCGACCCCTGAAGGGGGAGGACTAAACGACATTAAAACAATTAATAATTCAATATTCAATTAAAATACACTAAATACATACCAAATGAAACCAATATCAAACTATCTTAAGGCAGCATTAATATTATGTCTGCTTGTCCAGCTTCCATTTAGCAGGTTAATGGCGAAACCAAAGATCCTTGTTTTTACAAAAACCAAAGGCTACCATCATGCTGCCATCGAAACCGGCGTGCCTGTTATTATCAAAATGGGGCAGGATAATAATTTTGACGTGGATACTACCACGAATTCCGACAAGTTTACGGTTGATAATTTAAAGCAGTATGCTGCCGTAATGTTTTTCTGCACCACTGGGGATGTCCTGAACGATGAACAACAGAAAGCGTTTGAAACCTATATCCACTCGGGTGGTGGCTTTGTTGGTGTACACTCTGCAACCGATACGGAATATGGCTGGCCATGGTATGGCGACCTGGTTGGTGCTTTCTTTAAAAGTCATCCAAAAGTGCAGCAGGTTGCGACTCTGAATGTGGTCGATCGCAAATTTATAGCTACCAGGCATTTACCTGCGGTATGGTCGAGAAAAGATGAGTGGTATAACTTTAAATATATCGCCAAGGGACTGCATGTGCTGATCACCATTGACGAAAAAAGCTATACAGGCGGTGAGAATGGCGATAATCATCCAATGGCCTGGTATCATGAATATGACGGCGGGCGAGCATTTTATACTGCATTGGGCCATGTCGATGAATCTTATTCTGACCCTCTTTATTTGAACCATTTGCTCGGGGGCATAAAATATGC
>JANYAB010000626.1 GCA_025355225.1 Bacteroidota bacterium | reverse complement strand
CTCCAAGCGGGACCACAAGATCATGCACGTGCGACATATACAAAAAAGGTCACAAAAGAAGACGGGCTCATCGATCTTGCCAGTGACCCGCTGCAAAATTATAAAAAGATAAGGGCGTATGACGACTGGCCCGGTGCATACTTTTTTATTGTATTTCGGGATCATAGCATCACTTTTATTCAATGTTGTTTATTTTAGTTTCGGGTCCGTATCACCTCATTACGATATGATGCGCCAACCCATCAGCGACCTGGAATTACAGCCTTATGGCTGGATACAGTCGGTGAATTTCTTCGTTTTTGGCCTGTCGGCCTGGGCATTTGGAATTGTCATGCGAACCGAATTACATGGTGTTGTTGTTACGGTAATGATACCGTTTTTACATGCAGTTACCGGTTTTGGGTTGATGCTCGCAGGCGTATTTACCCATGATCCGGTGCATTCCGCTGTGCTCTTGATTGCCTTTGTTGCGATGCTGATCAGATTTGTGTTGTTTGCCATCTATTTTGCGGACAAGCCACAATGGAAGGGGTGGACAACCTATACCATTTTAAGCGTTGTTTTAATGATACTATTTGCCTGGCGGTTTATCTATGCCGACCATTATAATTTCCCGTACGCCGGTGTATTTGAGCGTCTCGTAATAGTTACGCGCCTGGTTTGGTTCGTTCTTTTTACCCTGAAGCTGCTTGATGGGCGAAGACTTGACCCGGTGGTGATGAAATGAGTTAAAGACGTAATATCGAACAACGAATGTCGAACCTGCCTGCCGGCAGGCAGGTATCCAACGCCGAAGTTTATTTAGATATTCAACATTAAATCTTTAATTATTGTTAATGAGTTGTTTATAAAATATAACCTATATTTATATAAACTTAAATCATCATGTTCACCACACATTTTGTCCTCTCGGCTATTGCAATAGGTATTGCAAATACCATTATCGAATGGTTTTTTATAGGTTTTTTGTTCCACAAATACCAGGCGCTTACCCCGCAGACCTGGCGACCCGAAAGCTACAGAAGTTATACGTACAGTACTTTGCTGTCGTTTTTATTTGGCGCCTTGTTTACGCTTTTTTATATAAAAATAGGGTCTAACTATGTGCTTCCGGGCAATATATGGTCGCATATTAAATTAGGGCTGATCTGTTTTGCCTGCTTTAGTTTTGTTTCGGGTATTAACAGTTCCATCTATGTCAACTATGATAAAAAGTTTGTGGCAGGTACGCTTATCGCTTCCTGCCTTAGCTACATGGCGGCAGCAATTATTGCAGGGATGATTTATGCGAGGTGATTAGAAGGAATTGTTGTTTTTGATTACACTGATTTTATTATTTATAAGCGCGTCATTGCGAACGAAGCAACCTCTACACTTGCTAATCAAACTCAGCGATGTTCATAAAAAGCATAAAGCCACCCGTTCATAAACACATCCAGGTTCGATGACTGTCCCATGCAGAGGTTGCTTTCCCGAAGCGAGTTCGGGACAGGCGGTTCCTCGCAATGACGATTTTGCTGAAACTCACTCATCAAAACATCTCCCTCTTCCCCTCAATCAACTCCCCCAAATCAATCTCCTCTATCATTACCTGTTGCAGAAAGGCATCCATTGCCAGGCGTTTGGAGATGCGCACTACCTGCAGCTTTTGCTCGTCGGTGAGTGCGCCGCCTGTGAGGGCGGCGATGTAGGCGCTCATGTTGTGTCGCAAAGCAATACGCTCGTGGCCCGGGGTTGTAAGCAGCTTAAACTTCAGCTCGCCAACCAATTCGCGGCAGGCATCAGCCATCATATCATATTTTTCGTCCTTCGTAAATTTCAGCAGCTGCAGCTTATCCAGAAAATCATAAACCGACGAGGCCATGGTACTAATGGGCTTAGCGACAGTCTTGCGCTGCAGGGCCATCAGGGCATTAGATTTTGCTAAAGCGAATTGCTCCGCGCTGCCCGGTATACGCTTTTCCGCTGTAGGCTCGGGCATGGCCTTAACGGCATTGGTGCGACTTTCGGACAGCATGTATTGCTCAATAAATTTCTCGAAGCTCACCACGCTCAGCCCGTAAAACTCGCCGTACTTGCCGCGTATCCCTTCAGCAATGGCCAGGGGTATTTCGCTGATGCGGATAGAGGGGTAATGTTTAATGATGTTATCCGTCAGCTCATTTACCATGTAGTCGCGCTCCGGCGAACTGATGCTTTTGATGTTCAGATCGGCAAAGGATTTGGCCACACTTATCAGCACCATATCGAATACCTGACGCTTGGGCGTATTGCGCACAGGTAATTGGGAGAGGATAGCCCAGCCTGCCCCCCGACCCCCTGAAGGGGGAGAGAGTATTGCGGAAGTCGGAATGGCGATTGCGGAATTTTCTTTTATTGCGGAATTAGTAATTGATTTATCCATTATAACTGTTGATTCTTGTATTTCATTTCGTATATTCTTATTTGTCGATTGTTGGAGACGGAGATGTTAGGTTTGCGCTATGCATATTCATTACTTCCGCAATCGGCATTCCGCATTCCGACTTCAAACCCTTATTCTCTCATCTGCACATCCGTAAACTGCAAAGCAGCGGCGACACCACGTGTGGGTTGTACGTTTGATGTATTACGTTTTACGTTTACCGCTTTTTCGCTCTGCTGCGCGGCAAGGTGTTTAGGCAGCCAGAAGTAAAAGTTTTTGGCGGTATCTTCCAACGTTTTGCCGTCGAGGTCGCCCAGGTCCACTTTTGAATCATAAAACACCAGGAAATACCATTCCAGTTCTATTTCGTTCAAATGAAATTTTTCCATCAGCAAACGCCTATTTTTTGTCGACTTAAAGAAATCAAGCGCATCGGTAAAGGTTACTACTGCTGCTTTGTTTGGTTTGGGTTTTTCTTTTAGTTTATTATAGTCTGGAGCAACGGCTGTCTTATCGGCTGTAGCATTGGCAGTAGGGCTGGCTGTAAATTTTACAGTAGTTAAGAAGCTGTAATCACTGAAAGTCTTTTTGCTTTTACCGCTTTTGTAGGCCACCAGGTCGCCTTGTATAAGTTCCTGCCGGGCCAGTATCAGTGTTTTTTCTGTAATTACCAGGGTGCTGCACAATTCGCCGTTTGAGCACTTAAAGTTATCGGGCCATCCTTCCTCATTAGCTATAGCTACCAGTTCGTAGTATAAGGCTTGTGAGGTAGCAGACAGGCGATATCTTCTGCGTGTTCTTCGTAATTGCGCGGCAAGGGTGTATCCGTCCATGTTGTTTTTGATTTTATTAATAAACGTCGTCATTGCGAGGAACGAAGCAACCTCTAATGAGGACAGTCATCGAACCGGGATGTGTTTATTAGCATAAGGCTTTATACATTTAATAAGCATCGTGGTGTTTGATTGGCAAGCGTAGAGGTTGCTTCCTTCCTCGCAATGACGGCGGGGTGGAGATTTATGTTTAATATGTCAATTGGCATAGTTTAAGTCATAAAAAAAATAAACATTCCGTATCCGGCACCCCGCATTCCGCATTCAAGAAGTCACCTCTCATCAAACACCTCACTTTCCACCAACTGCGTAAGTACGTTTTTAAGGTCAGCTTCGCGGGCCCATTGCTGCTCAATAACGGAGGCATCCTGTTGGTACCATTGAATAGGTTCGTTCACTTCTATGCGGGTGTTGTAAACGAAGCTTTTTGTTGGATGCATTTTAGTGCCTTCATAGCTGTTCAAGTTATCGGCACGTATCATTTTAGCAAAATTCTTTAGACTGATATCTAGCTGCAGGCATTCGTCCAGGGAGTTTTTAAAATCCTGTTTGTCTTCGAGCCATAAGGTTAACATATCGCCGTTAATTTCGTGGTCGGCGATACAGATGCGGCTGTAGTCATAGTCTACCCCGATCACGAGCCACCATAGCTCGTCTTTAAGTTTCTGTGAGATTTTTATCATGATGTTGGGCCCCCCAACCCCCTGAAGGGGGAGTTTTTGATTATTAATTATGCCTTATTCAGGGATAAAGGCTTTAAGGTATTTAATCCTCCCCCTTTAGGGGGCCGGGGGGCCCGGCGGACTCGGCACCCATCCCGGCAGGTATTGCTGGATAGCTGCTATATGCCGGCTGTATTTGCTGCAGGCGGTTTGGTAGGCCTGGTAGCGCAGTTGTGATTCAGTTTCGGCTGTAATAGGGTCTTTGGTGTTTTGGTCAGTTGTGCGCAGGGCGGAATAGGCTAAATACATATTATTGCTGGTTCATTTGTTCATTAGTTTGTTGGTTCATTGGTTTAGTCTGAATTATATATCAGCGGAATCATTCAATCGGATAGATCAGCCTGCCAGTGGGCAGGTCAACGATTCAGACAAAAACAGATCTCTCCCAAATTTTCTTTAACTTCTTTAGTTTTAGTACGGTATTTTACTAATTTTGTATTACTTTCGAGGAGAATAATAATACAAATATAAAGAATAATGTGTATATTTACAAAATAAAACACAGAAAAAGTTTTCAACATTATGGAAGATCAAACAAAACCAAGCAAAGTAAAAAGGATACGTCCAGAAACACTGGAGTTTATAATTCTTTACAATCAGCTGCGTGGAAAGGCTTTTAACGGGAATGGGCAATTAGCCGAGGCCCTTGGATTTAACTCTACCAGCTCCATCACCGAAATAATAAAGAGCCGACAAAACATTGATCCTGAAAAATTAAAAATTTTTAAAGAAAAATACAAAGATTTCTTGACAATAAAAAAATCTTCTGTAAGTAATTCGGCGGCAACGCACTTATTTGAAGGCATCCCAATGTACGAAGTGGTAGTCACGGCATCGGGTGTGGTGGTTTATAATGATATTAATGATGCACAACCGGTTGGGCACATGAACTTCCCCGGCATCGAAGAGTGCGACTTTGCCCTGCCGGTGTGGGGGCACTCCATGTATCCTTACCTGGAGAACGGCTGCTGGGTAGCGCTAAAGGTGATCCACGATAAAAAGATACTGCCCGGCGAAGTTTATTATATTGAATGGGGCGACTACCGCATGTACAAACGTCTGCTGGCCGGCGATAATGACGATGAGGTAATTGCCCACTCCGACAATTCGACCGAAATGATAGGCAACCGCCTTAAATACGCGCCTTTTGTGATAAAAAAGGACGAGATCAAAAAGCTATGCCTGGTGAAAGATATTCATAAGAAGCATAATCATTGAGAGGGGGCGGGGAAGTCGGAAGTCGGATTGCGGAATACGGAAACACACCGTGCGTAATTGCGATGACAAAGCTCTTTCCACCCTGTTATTGCGTGGAACGAAGCAATCTCTGGATTAGGCATAGCGGTTATGCACAGTTTGAGAACCACAAGCGAGGACGCTTGCGGGAGCGGATGGAGCGGGGAGGGAAAAAAAATAGTAATTTGCATCAAAACGCTTATTAGTAGAAAAATTTCGTTAAAAGGGGTAAATTTTCCGGACTTGAACT
>JANYAB010000624.1 GCA_025355225.1 Bacteroidota bacterium | reverse complement strand
GCCGCATTGAACCTGCTGACTATGCCGTGCTTGTCGAGCAAACTGAAATTGAAAGGGTTGTGACTCAATTACCACCGCAAAACCCGGATATCAAAGGCAACCTGAAAACTATCGACGCAGATAGGTAATTAGAATTTTTCGTGTATATAGGTCATTATCCTTACCATTTCGTCGCGTATCTCGCCGGTTGGCCTGGTGAAGTTATTATTCATAAAAGAAAAGGCTAAACGTTTTCCTTTCCTGGTTACCAGGTAGCCGCTTTGGTTGTGATTGTTTGATAGCGAACCAGTTTTAGCCCATACAAAAGGTTGCCCGTTATCTGTTTTATAAGCCCTTTTTAAAGTGCCCACAACCCCTCCTGCAGGCATCAAGCTGTGCAACAACTGCTCATTGTTCACCGCATCAGCTATTTTACACAAGAGCATTACTATACTTCGCGGGGTAAACAGGTTTCGCCTTGATAGCCCGGATCCGTCAACCCATTGGGGCACGTCGGGCAGGTCATTCAGATAATGTGTTTTCGAATATGCTATTACCGAATCGATATTCAGCGTCTTAAACTTTACCGATGAGCAAACCAACAATAACTGCTCGGCAATAAAGTTATCGCTCGGTTGCAGCATATGTTTGTAAACCGAGTCGGCATTTGCATCATAAATAGTTTTTGCATCATCGCCTAAAGGCAAATGAATTTCTTCAACCCGCTTTTTTAAGGAATCCTGCAATAAGGCCAGTGTTAATTGCGTACTGGTTTTCCAGGGTATTTCTTTCCGGTAATTTGCCGGTATTTTCATGGCGGGATAAATAAAACCATTCGTTAAAAAATCACGCTTTACGCTGAATACCGATGCCTGGTAATTGCTGTCGCACCTTAAATAAGGTTTTAACCAGGAAGGTGTGATCTGTAACTCACCATTTTTGTCGGCATACACAGTCGCTACGTTATCCTCAATGGGAAATTCGTTTATTTCCGCTTGATAATAATCATTATAATCATCCCACGCCCATCCTGCACCATAAAAATCGTTTTTGTACTGACCCGGTGAAAAAAAGAGCTTTTTATCTGTGTTTTTTAAAAGATTGAATCCGTTTATTCCTTTCAGGTCACTGTGTAAAAAAGAAGGATCGCCCGTACCCCAAAAAATCAGTGAATCATTATGTATGGTATACTTAAAAGCAGGTATCGAATCGCTTAACATTTTAAGACAAGTATAAAATGTAAATAGCTTGGTGTTAGAAGCCGGGATAAAATATTTGTCGGCATTGAGTTCATATATCATTTTCTTTGCATCCATATCGTATAATGCAAACCCGGCAAAATGGTCACTGACAATCGCCGAATGCGCAAAGAGTTTCCTGATCTTTCGTTTTCTGATCTTTCCCGCATGTGCACTTTTATCCAGCACTAACAAAATGATTGACAATAATATAATAGTCAGTGCTGCTCTCTTCATATTTAATTTTATAAGTAAGCTTAATTGTTGTAAATTTAGTATTCCAATTATAAACAAATTGTTATTCAAAATACTTCATAAAATAAAGCTTGTTCCTGTTTTGGGGTTGACATGTTTAATCTGTTTCAGTTTTTTACCGGCAAAGGCACAATACTTTGATTTGAATAATGGCAGAAAATCTGTAAGACTTCCGTTTAAGTTAATAAGGAACCTGGTTGTTATACAGCTGAGAATTAATGACAAGGGTCCATTCAATTTTATTTTAGATACAGGCGTTGGGTTGATGATCATCACCGATCCTAAATTGGTTGATTCCATCAGCGTGCAAAATAAGCGTACCATAAAACTGCCGGGCCTTGGCGAAGGGGAAGCCTTCGAAGCCTATGTTACCCCTCCGTTAAAAATTGATATCCCCGGATTAACCAGTTATGATGTGGCGGCTGCTATCCTTAAAACCGATCATTTCAATCTCTCAAACTTTGCAGGCTTTCCTATACATGGGCTGCTGGGCTACGAGTTTTTTAATAATTTAGCCGTAAAACTAAACTTCATCGACAGTAGTCTTGTTGCTTACAGGCCGCAGGATGTTCGTTTATTTAAAAAGGGAACTAAAATTCCGATAACGATAGAGGGCCATAAACCTTACCTGCAGGTAGAAGTGAAACTTCCAAATGGCACCAGTCAGCAATGCAAATTAGTTGTTGATCTTGGGGCCGGGCACCCTATTTCGCTGGAAAACATGATCAAAAAGCACGGTCTTCCGCAAAAATTCATTATCGCGAATTTGGGCGTTGGCTTGACTGGCCCAATCAGCGGATTTCTTAGCCGCATAGATGAGGTTGACCTCGGAAAATATAAAATGAAAAAGGTTATTTCCTCATTTCCGAATGATTATGACGAAGAAACACTAAAAAGTTTGAGTATACCCAGGGATGGTAATGTTGGTGTTGGACTACTTAAAAGATTCACGGTAATATTTGATTATCATGATAATGAGTTATACCTAAAGCCTAATTCAAACTTTGATGAGCCCTTTGAGCATGATATGAGCGGCCTTGAATATTATGCAGCGGGTGATGGGTTTAAGCATATACTTATTAGCCGTGTTGAACCCGGTTCATCAGCAGATGAGGTTGGGTTGGAAAAAGATGATGAAATTACCACCATTAATTTTAAACCGGTAGCAGAGATGTCGCTTGAGCAAATTGATGATCTCCTTAAATCTAAAACAGATAGAAATTTATTGCTTGAGGTTTACCATGATCATAAGTTCGACATGGTTATACTCACTTTGAAGCGACGCATTTAAGATTATTAAAGTAGATGCATAAATAATAAAAAAAAACGATGTTGATTGAGATGGGTAGGTTTTAATCGGCTCTGAGCGAAACTTACAGCTATTACCCGGAATTGCTGCCTGTAGCAGAACCCAATACTGCTCAAGTTATTTACAGAAAGTTTTGAGATCCCGGATGTAATAAAGCAGACTTATTTTATAACTGACTTATATTTTCAAAAAAAGCGGTTTGCAAGTCAAGCAAAGAATTAACTTTTATTTTTTCACCATACGGATCAAAACATAAGAATTGTGACCTTTCTGGATGTTTAACATTTGATTTTTCAAGAAAATTAAATGTCTCAAAAAAATAGTGACTCACTGTAATATTTCTTTTTCTGTTGGTTTGTGACATATTTAGTCTAAACCCAAAAGCATCTATCCATTCATGGATCTTGGCGTGTAAGGTGGTTGAAATGTTTTTCATTGGTTAAATGTTTTTAAACTATACGAAAAAAATAGAGAAATGTTTTTCACTTAACGCATTTTTTTATTAACAATGGTTAATAATAGAACATTTTTGGCCCGCGAGATAAGTTATTAACAGTATAAATTGTTAATAAAATGTATTTCTTAGCAATGAAAATGTAACCAATTAAGTTTCTTGACGTACAAGCCTTTAATTAATGTAATCAACATACACTATATGAGAGGAATCAGACACATATTACCATTAATACTACTAATATGCTTAATTAGTATAAATGGATGTAAAAAAGACAAAACACCAGGCCCTGTTGGGGCAACGGGCGCTACCGGTGCAACCGGCACAACCGGCACAATTGGTGCTACCGGACCACAAGGACCACAAGGACCCATCGGGCCCTCTGGCGGACCAATAGGGCCAACAGGTGCGACCGGCGCAACAGGAGCTACCGGGGCAACCGGATTAAATGGCGCTACCGGGGCAACTGGATTGAACGGCGCTACCGGAGCAACCGGACTGACAGGTACCACTGGAGCCACCGGGCAAACTGGATTAACAGGAGCAACCGGGCAAACTGGTGCAACCGGACAAACAGGTGCGACGGGACAAACAGGACCTGCCGGGCAAACCGGCGCAACCGGGCAAACAGGACAAACTGGAGCAACCGGGCAAAATGGTGCAACAGGTGCGACTGGTGCCACAGGTGCCGACGGAAATGCAGATGTGCAAAGCTATGTACTCAGCGGCGTATCGGTACCGGTAACCGGAACAACCTTAGCAATACCTGCCATAACACAACCTATTGTTGATCAGGGCCTGGTATTGGTTTATTTTAGCAATACCAACATAACCGGTCCATGGTACGCATTGCCATATTATAATGGCGGTACAATTATTACCATGGTGAATTATGGCGTTGGTACGGTTTCTGTAACATCAACCACATTACAAACAGGTTTGTACTTTAGGGTTGTTGTAATACCAGGTACCGCGGTTACAAAATTAAATGTTACCAATCCTGGAATCAATTTCAGAAATTTTGGCCAGGTGGCATCCGCTTTACATTTGAAAAATTAATATATCCATCTGATTTTTATAAGCAAAGCCCGCCGATCTTGAGATCGGCGGGCTTTTTTGTTGTTGTTGTGTAACAATAATATGATTATTAGCGGTGTAAGGCATTTAAATTGAACCTTTGTATCCAATAGCTGTCTTATACATTATGCCGTTCCATGCTTATAAAACAATGAGAGTTTTAATTATCTTCTTATTTATTCTTTTGACGTCTTTGTGTGTACACGCACAAAGCGGGCGCGAAGTGGACGGAACAATAATCGACTCGACTAAGCTTTCTGTCCCCGGGGCAAGCGTCAAGCTGATATCGGACAAAGGAGACAGCACTGTGGCAATTGCAGACGGAGCCGGTAAATTCGTTTTTCCTTCCGTTATCGGCAGTAAATTCACACTTACCATATCCTCCATCGGTTATCAGGCTCTCAAAAAACATTATGCACTGGATAATGATAATAAACCTGCCGTGCTTGATCCGATAGTACTAAAAACAGAATCCAATGTATTAAAACAGGTTAATATAGTGGGCGTGAATCCAGTAACTTTAAAGGAAGATACGGTTGAGTATAAGGCCAGCGCTTACAAAGTGCGGGAAAATGCCCCGGTTGAGGACCTTGTAAAAAAATTGCCGGGTGTTGATGTAGATGTGAACGGGAATATTACCACCCAGGGAAAGCAAGTTACCAAAGTAAGGATAAACGGGAAGGATTTTATGGGAGGAGATGTGCAAAGCGCTACCAAAAATCTCCCTGCCGATGTGGTTGAAAACATACAAATGATTGATGATTATGGCGATCAGGCTAATTTAACGGGTATTAAGACAGGAGAACCCGATAAAATAATGAACATCACCATCAGGAAGGATAAAAACTATGGTTATTTCGGCCAGGCAACTGGCGGTGATGGCGAGGACTTGCTGCCACAAAACCAGGGTATCGCTGACCAAAACCGTTACCTCGGGACATTAAATTCTTTTCGCTTTAATGGCGACCAGCAGATGGCCCTTT
Organism: Bacteroidota bacterium; assembly: GCA_025355225.1. Taxonomy (GTDB): domain Bacteria; phylum Bacteroidota; class Bacteroidia; order Sphingobacteriales; family Sphingobacteriaceae; genus Mucilaginibacter. The sequence goes on along the minus strand of JANYAB010000624.1, from coordinate 3,323 downwards.
TGGGAAGTATAAATAATACCAATGTAAACACTTTTTCTTTTAACCCAACAGGAGGAGCTGGCGGAGGCGGAGGTGGCGGCGGTTTTGGAGGTGGCGGCGGCCGTGGCAACGCAGCCAGGGGCGCTCAAAACACCGGCAGCCTGATAACCACACAAAACGGCATTACCAACGCACACTCCCTGGGGGCCAATTTTCGCGATCAATGGGGGAAAAAACTGTCCGTATATGGTAGTTACAGCTTTGCTGACAACACCGTTTCGACTAATAGCAACACGGTGCAGCAAAACACTTCGCCCACAAACCCAAGTATAAATAACCAAAACAGCAAGGAGACTGACAAAAACATAAATCATCGTTTCACCTGGAACATGGAATATAAACCGGATACGATCAATTATTTAAAGGTAACACCAACATTCTCTTACGCAAGTACCAACACCAACTACCAGGAAGATGTTAATTATATTAGAAATGGCTCGGTAAACTCTGCTTATACTTCTAATTCAACCGGAAACTCATCCGCTCCAAATTATGGCTTCACTGCTCTATTTAATCATAAGTTTCCTAAGCGCCGTAATTTAAGCATCAATGTAAACTTAAGTAGATCTACAAGTAATCAGTTTCAAAATCCCGTATATGATTATACTGTTGGAGCGCCAACCGCACCGGCTAACCAAATGATCAATACGGACAGCCATACCACAAGTTTTGGTACAACATTATCATATCTTGAGCCGATGGGAAAGCGTTCCTACCTCGAATTCAATTATTCATGGAATCATTCTAATACCACAAATAACAAACAAACTGATACGCTTTATGATCCGGCAAGCTATTTATTTAACCGCGATACCGCATTAAGCACACAGTATAATTATACATTTACTACCAACCGTTTTGGTTTAAATTATCGCTTTATTGAAAAAAAGTACAATTTTACTTTAGGAATAGCCGCACTGCCTTCTGTTTTGGATGGTTATTCACCGCTTACAGGGGTATCAACTCATATAAGTACTTTTAACATTATTCCAACTGCTCGTTATATCTACAACTTCTCCAGAAGCCAGGCGTTCAGTGTAAATTATAATGGCTCAAGCAGTTCGCCGAGTTTTAGCCAATTGCAGCCAACTACTGATTTTTCAAATGCATTGTATCCTGTTCAGGGTAATCCCCTATTGAAACCTCAGTTTACCAACAATTTTTCTATACGTTACAATCAGTTTAGTTTTGCAACAGGCAATATCCTATTCACCAATTTGTCATTCCAGCAAATAAACCACCAGGTAGTGACCAATACCATTACTTATCCGCGCAAGTATGCGCCCGATCCCAGGTTTCAAAATACCATCTTAACCAAATATTTAAATGCTGATGGCTATTATTCCGCTTCCGGAAATTTTGTCTATGCTAAACCCTGGGATAATAGGAAATATACGCTGATGTTTACCGGCACGGTTAACTATTCCAATAACGTAGGTTATTTAACCAGCGTGGATTCAACGACATTCGATCAAACCACAGTAAAAAACATAGCCAAAAATTTACAGTTTACGCCGGGAGTACGTTTCAGAATTGATATAACGGATGTAATTGATGCTCAGGCCCTGACAAATTATGCTATAAACCGGACCGATAATTCGGTAAATAATGCCATTACAAACGGAACTTCGAACATCAGGACCTGGAATCTTGCCGTGAACGGAAAAAACTACCTTTTTAAGGATTGGACATTCAGCTACGATTATGGTAAGGCCATCAATTACGGATACAGCTCAAATGTAAAAGTAACTAACCCGAATGTGCTGAACTTATATCTCGAACGCAGGTTCCTGAAGGATAACCGGGCTACTATACGTCTTTCGGCATTTGACCTGTTTAATGAAAATACAGGCTTTTCATCTTCATCTACGGTTAGCTCTTTTACCGAAACACATGTTAACAGACTTTCCCGTTACTACCTGGCAACTTTCACGCTTCGCCTCCAAAAATTTGCTGGTAAAGCGCCAACACAAAATAATCCTGAAAGAGGCTTGCGAAGAAATAGGGATGGCAATGATGGTCCTGGAGGACCTAACTAAATTTCTCACAAGCAGCACATTCAAAACCCGCCTGGGCCAATGGTTGTAACATGTTAATACAAATTATTTGGCAATCGGATGCTGTTTACTTTTGTCTTTTGGAAGACCTACAGTTCGTAACATCCCGTTGGCTTTATCAACTTTATCTTGAAATAAAGGAAGTTCCTTGTATTTCTCCAGTGAATTGTCAATTACCGCTATTGGCGTTTTCTTTTTATTAAGTTCTTGTACTGTTCTCATCACTCAAAATTACGCAATTTTCTTTTTGCTACTTTTATGGCACATTTTATTGTTAAATTTCAATATGCCTTTAGAAAATAATTATGCAGCTATAATAGCCCAAATAAAGACCGAAATAGAAACGGCAAGATTAAAAGCAGCTACCTCGGTCAATCGGCATCTCCTGATTTTGTATTGGAAAATCGGCAATATTATATTACAGCAGCAAAATTTGGAAGGCTGGGGAACAAAGGTTATTGAAAGACTATCCGATGATTTACGCAAAGGATTTCCGGATATGAGAGGCACTTCTGCACGTAATCTTAAGTATATGAGGGCATTTGCAGAAGCCTATCCTGTATTTGTGCAGCAGACTGCTGCACAAATACCCAATAATTCAATTGTGCAGCAACCTGCTGCACAATTACCTTGGTTTCATATTTGTACGCTATTAGACAAAGTAAAATCACCGGAAGAAAGACAATTTTATACACGGAAAGCAGCAGAAAATAATTGGAGCAGAAATGTATTAACTCATCAAATAGAAAGTGGTCTATACCACAGGCAGGGTAAAGCAGTTAGTAATTTCGTTCAGACCTTGCCTTCGCTGCAAAGCGATCTGGCTAAGGAAATGCTGAAAGACCCTTATAAGTTTGATTTCTTAAACTTATAAGAAGAATATTTTGAAAAAGACCTTGAAGATGCTTTGGTAAGCCATATAACAAAATTTCTTTTGGAATTGGGAGCAGGGTTTAGTTATGTGGGAAGGCAATACCATTTGGAGATTGGCGGAGAAGATTTTTATATCGACTTGCTATTTTATCATTTAAAATTAAGAAGCTATATAGTGATAGAATTGAAGACAGGAAAGTTTATACCTGAATATGCAAGTAAATTGAATTTTTACCTCAGCGCCGTTGATGATATACCTAAACATAAAGCTGACAACCCGACACTCGGCATTTTGATATGCAAGGAGCGAAACAAAATAATAGCAGAATACGCTTTGCGGGATATAAACAAACC
>JANYAB010000559.1 GCA_025355225.1 Bacteroidota bacterium | reverse complement strand
TGGCTGCGCGGCAATACCTGGTATAATGCACCGATGGCAAGGTCGGGGTCAATTGTCCTGTTTTTTTTCCTGCTAATGGGCGGTCACTATGGGGCGAGTATTACGCATGGTGATAACTTCATCCTGGCGCCGGTAATGCGGAACACAAGGCCTTTGGTCCCTATCGATCAGGCCCTGGTTTTCCGCGACGTGGTGCAGCCGATTTTTGAAACCAAATGCGTAGGCTGCCATAACCCAAACAAGCTAAAAGGCGGCCTGGAACTACTCGACGAGCGATCCATTTTAAAGGGCGGCAAAACGGGAAAACTTTTTGTACCCGGTCAGCCACAGGTGAGTCTGTTGCTTCAACGTATCCATTTGCCCGAAGAGGAGAAAAAGCACATGCCGCCATCCGGCAAAACACAGTTAACCGCTGCTGAGATGAATATACTTTACCTCTGGATAAAAGAAAATGCCGATTTCAAAAAGAAGGTGACCGATCTGCCCGAAACCGATTCGTTAAGAATGATCGCCTCAACGTTATTAAAGCCCACCGAAACACCTGAAGAAAAATACGACTTTGCCGCAGCCGACGAAAAGCTCGTTAAAAAACTGAATAATAACTACTGCGGCATCTATCCGCTGGCAGAAGGCTCACCGGCGCTGGCAGTCGACGTTTATAATAAAAGCGCCTATACCCCAAAGGTTTTGGAAGGATTAAGCGGCATAAAAAAACAAGTAGTATCGCTTGATCTGCATAAAATGCCTATAAAGGATGCCGAACTGAAAACGATCGTTCAATTTGAGAACCTGCGGACGCTGAACCTCAATTTCACCGACATCACCGGCAGCAACTTAAAAGAACTGGCATCATTAAAACATTTGCACTCTTTATCATTAGCCGGTAACAAACTGAACCCACAGGCGCTTAACCAGCTCCGCTCATTTAAAAGCTTAAAGGAAATAGCCGTATGGAATACCGGTTTAAGTCCGGCAGAACTGCAGGTATTACAGAGTGCCAATAAAAAAATAACGTTTATAGAAGGGTTTAAGGATGATGGCAAAACCATGAAACTGGTAGCACCTCAAATGAAAAATACAGCGTTCGTATTTACCAAACCAGAGACACTTGTAATGACCAACCCCATAAAAGGCGTTGATATCCGTTACACCACTGATGGCACCGATCCGGATAGCGTAAAATCGCCGGTGTACAAGCCGGGTATCCTCATCAGCGATAACACCACCATTAAGGCCAAAGCATATAAACCGGGCTGGCATGGCAGCGACATCATTAACTATTCGTTTTATAAAAATACTTTCAAGCCCGATAGCATTGCACTGCTAACCTTCGTTAACGAAAGATACACAGCCGATGGCGCCAAAACTTTAATAGACGGCGAATTAGGCGGAATGAATTCCGGCAACAACAAATGGCTGGGCACACAAGCCGACCTCGCTGTCGCGCTGTTTTTTAAAGATGCTATAAAACCGCGTACCTTAACCCTGAACTGCCTGAAAGTGATAGACGGACAAATATTTTTACCATCCGAAATACAGGTTTGGGGCGGAAAAGACCAGCAGCATTTAAAACTGATCAGCACCGTAACCCCGGGTCCACAGAAAAAAGGCGACCCAGCCATTGTAAAAGGAATGGTCTGCAAACTCAGAGAACCCGCGCCCCTTAACTGCTTAAAGTTTGTTGCAAAACCTATTAAGAAACTCCCCAAATGGCACTACGCCAAAGGCAAACCGTCCTGGGTTTTTGTAGATGAGGTGTTTGTTAATTGAGAGGGTGGCAGTTGTTTTTTTGAAAAGCAATAGCAGTGACTTTTTTGTAAGGTCAGTCCCGCTTTCTGTACAAGCTTTGCCGCCGAAATTCAAGCCCGAAGCACGCAAATCTTTTCCGCCAATCGGGTTTAGGTGGGATGGGCTTGTGCTGGTTTATTCCCCTTTGTCATTCTGAACTAGCCTGCGGGCAGCTCCGCCCAAGGGCAGATAAGCCAGCGTTCTTATTTCAGCAAATATTCCAGGTCTTTCATCGTCAAATTTTTCACAAAACCATCTTCCCCGCCAATCAGGCTGTCTGAAAGGAGTTTTTTCCTTTCCTGCAGGTGAAGTATCTTTTCTTCAATAGTATCCCGGCAGATCATCTTATAGGCAAATACCTTTTTCGTCTGCCCGATACGGTGGGTCCGGTCTATGGCCTGTTGCTGCACTGCCGTATTCCACCAGGGATCAAACAGGATCACATAATCTGCCGCCGTTAAATTAAGTCCCATATTGCCGGCCATCAGGCTGATCAGGAAAATATTAGTCGTATTTCCCTCTTCCTGGAAACAGTTCACCATCTCCATACGCTGTTTTGATGGGGTTTGCCCATCAAAATGGAAAAAATCCATCCGCTGTTCTTCCAGTTGTTTTGCCAGCAAATCCAGCATTTTGCTGAACTGTGAAAACACCAGCACTTTGTGCCCCTTCAGGTTATTGAGCAGCTCGTCCATGAGCACCTCTGTTTTGACTGAATCTTCGCAGGAAAAGCCATCCTGGGGCAATAGTAGGGGCGAATTACAGATCTGCCGCAGTTTCATTATGCCCTGGATAATGGATAATTTACTCCGCTCGAAACCTTCCCGCGCAATTTCCAGGAAAATAGAGTTCCTGATCTGGTCACGCACTTCATCATATTGGTCCCTTTGCTGCGCGCCCATATCACACCAC
>JANYAB010000534.1 GCA_025355225.1 Bacteroidota bacterium | reverse complement strand
AGTGCTGGATCAGCAAAAAACTTTAAGCGCCTTAAAGTCGCTATGGAAATATAATTTCACTACCGATGTAGGGCCTTACATTGCTGATCACCTGGGCGGCCGCCCCTATGCCGTACCGGGGGAAGGGGGCATGATCATGAACACCAACCCGAAAAATGAGCCTAAACCTTATGGGGAAGAGGTTACCTGGCAAGAGGGCTATTTCAATGAATGTATGACCGGCTTTGAGCACCAGGTAGCAGCACACATGATGGCCGAAGGCATGACAGATGAGTCCTTGATCATGACGAGGAGTATCCACGACCGTTATCATGCGGCCAAAAGAAATCCTTTTAATGAGATCGAATGCAGCGATCATTATGCACGCGCTATGGCATCTTACGGCACTTTTATCACAGCGTGCGGGTTTGAATACCATGGTCCTAAACAATACATGCGGTTTGCGCCAAAGCTTTCGCCCGATAATTTTAAAGCACCCTTTACTGCCGCTGAAGGCTGGGGAAGCTATTCCCAAAAAAGAAGCAAACAAGGGTTTTCTGCAAACGTCGCCGTTAAATATGGGCAACTGGCGTTAAAAGAATTGGGAATTAGCCCCGAGGGAACAGCAATTCACAATAAGCTAACCGCAATTTTGCGCGGGGAAATCATCCCATGCAAACTACACCGGGAAGGGGATTCAGCATTGATCCTATTCGCAGAAATACTGAATATCCGGGCAGGAGAATCATTAATTGTGAATGTCGTCTGATGGTGCCGTACCGTTTATTCGCCCACGCCGCCCTTGTTGGAGTTGTCTCCAACAAGCCCCGGGTATTATATTCAAAGAGTGAATTCACCAATACTATTCCATTATACCTTGACCGTTGCGGGAAATAAAAAGCATCGTGGTTTTGTTGGAGACAACTCCAACAAAGGCGAAGCAGAAAAATGGTTCAGTACCTTAATTTACTTAAACAGCCCATAAACTGAAAATGCATTTCTTGAAAGTATATAACTTAGAACAAATACAACCATAGATGAGCAAATATCAAATACCCGGATGAAATTATTTTCTGAAATAGCATTGGTTTTCATTGATTCGTGAATTGCATAAGGTAAGAAATTGAATATACTGGGAGGAGTCAATACTGCCCACAAAAAGCCCACTGCAATAATTATTGACAATATTAATACTATTATATTCCTTCTACTAACTAAAAACATGGGATTTTTTTAACAATAAATTTATCTCAAATCTAACATATCTAATGTAACATCTTAATTCTAAGACGTGTGGTCTACCACAATCTTCCACTCCCCATTTATCTTTCGAAACCACAAGGTGAAATAGCCGCCCGGCGCGTCATTTTTGCGCTTCAGGCGCCAGGCGCCTAAAACAAAGGCGTTGTCCGCATCAAGTAACCGTACCTGTAAAATATCAAAGGTGAGTTTACCCATCGTCGCCTTATCCGGGTAGGCTTTTTTGTACCGGTCGATAGTACTTTGCCAGCCATAAAGCGGGGCCGCTTTACCTACAAATACCAGAGAGTCCGATTTCCAGTATCCCTGCATAAAGCCATCAATATCGCCGCGATTCCATGCCTGTTGCTGATCATCCAATACTTTTAATACAGCGTCCTTATCCTGTGCATGAGAGAAACAGGAATAAAGAACCAGGATGCAGGAGAAAAATATTTTTTTCATCCACTAAAAATAAACAATTTTTTTCCGGCAAAAAGCTTTTAGCTTTGCGCTTTAGCTATTCCGGTTTATGAAGAAGATAATCAGTTTCGGTGAAATTTTATGGGACACTTTTGAGGACGGCAAAAAAGCCGGCGGCGCCCCTATGAATGTGGCAATGCACCTGGTGCAACAAGGTGTTGATGTAGCCTTTGCAAGTCGTATCGGTGAAGATCCTTCGGGCGATGAACTGGTTGAATTCCTGAAAATAAATAACTTATTTTCGGAACTGATACAACGCGATGAAACTTTGCCTACCTGCGAGGTTACCGTCGAACTTGACAAAAACCAGCAAGCCACTTACATAATTCCTCAACCTGTTTCGTGGGATAATATCCAAACCGATCCTTTGTTGACCGCCGCTGCGGAAGATGCATCTGCCATCATATTTGGCAGTTTAGCCTGTCGCGACGAAACGACAAAGGACACTTTATTAAATCTGCTCGACGAAACAAAGGCGCTAAAAATATTTGATGTGAATTTGCGCGCGCCGCATTATACCATGTCGACAATCCAAACACTTTCAGCACGGGCCGATGTGGTTAAGATGAATGAGGACGAGGCAAAACTATTGATCGGCGGAAGCAGCAGGGATCTAAAAGACCAGATCACCGAGTTCCGATCAAAATATCACAGCAAAACCATTTGCGTCACCCGCGGCGAACATGGCGCCATCGTTTGGCACGACCATGATTTTTACGATTCACCGGGTTGTTCCGTAACCGGTGGAGATTCAGTCGGCGCAGGGGATGCTTTCCTGGCCACTTTTGTAGCCGGTTTATTGAAAAATGAACCTATGCAAATCGTGGTAGACAGGTCATGCGCGGTAGGTGCATTTGTTGCCAGTAAGCGTGGAGCTAATCCACCTTATGATGAAAATATCCGCGAGTTGCTGGGAATAAAAAGTTTGCAGTAAGCCGCTTGCAGTTTGCATTAGGATATTTTGCCGGAGGCACACCGAAACCGGGCTCATACTTTAGGCTGCAACTGAAAACTCAATCTGCCCACCCTCAACTGCCCATTGCAAACTGAAAACTGTCAACTGCTTACTGAAAACTGCAAGCTAAAATTGTCATTTCTGCCTAACATTTCGGCTTTAGGACACTTGTTTCAAACTTTTAAAGGAATTTATCCGTTACTTTATACTTGAAAGGATAAATATGCGTGGTTACGGATTTTCAAAATTTATACCCAGAGAAATCCCCAAAGGCGGATTCGAAGAACTATTGAAATTATTCCTGGAGTTGCTTAATTACACTGCGGGCGATGCAGGCGAAGCTTTGTCCTGGATGAATGAACTGGATAAGCAATATAATATCACCAATGACGAATATGGTATGGGTGATTTTATTGACGAGCTAAAACAAAAAGGTTACCTAGATGATGGCGGTCAGAATGGCGAATTCCGGATCACGGCAAAAACAGAACAAAGCATAAGGCAATCTGCACTCGAAGAAATTTTTGGCAAGCTAAAAAAATCGGGAAAAGGCAATCACCGTACACCCCAATCAGGCCAGGGGGATGAAAAAAATGCCGAAAGGCGTGAATACGAATTCGGCGACAGTCTCGACCAGATCGACATGACCCAGTCCATTCACAATGCTCAGGTAAATCATGGCATCGGTGATTTTATGATGACCGAACGTGACCTGGAAGTAGAAGAGATGGACTATAAAACGCTTACTTCGACGGTGTTGATGATCGATATATCCCACTCCATGATCCTGTATGGCGAGGATCGCATTACCCCGGCTAAAAAAGTGGCGATGGCGCTTGCGGAATTGATACGAACAAAATATCCAAAAGATACGCTGGACATAGTAGTATTTGGCAATGATGCCTGGCCCATAACGATAAAGGACCTTCCTTATTTACAAGTTGGCCCCTATCACACCAATACTTACGCTGGTTTGGAGCTAGCTACTGATCTGTTAAGGCGCCGTAAAACGCACAACAAGCAGATATTCATGATCACCGACGGCAAGCCTACCTGCCTGAAAGAAGGTACAAAATATTACAAGAACAGCATTGGGCTTGATCGTAAGGTAGTGAACAAAACTTTAAATATGGCTGCCCAGTGCAAGCGGCTTAAAATACCCATTACCACATTTATGATCGCCAAAGACCCCTACTTACAGCAGTTTGTACGTAAATTTACCGAAACAAACGGCGGCAAGGCATTTTACAGTTCACTAAATGGCCTGGGAGAATATATTTTCGAGGATTATATCAGGAACAGGAGAAGAACCGTACGTTAATTTGAAGATGTGTTAATTTGAAAATTTGAAGGTGTCCAATTCTTTCATTTTCAAATTTTCAAATCACCAAATTTTCAAATTATAAGATTTTCAAATAATAAGAATGAATAAATTATTAGATATAAAAACTTTAGGCCAGCTTAAACAAACGGATTACAGAAGCAGGTCGGTTAAAGATGAGTTA
>JANYAB010000521.1 GCA_025355225.1 Bacteroidota bacterium | reverse complement strand
GGTGTATAAAAAGAATTTTTCAAGCTTCAAATACAATTTTTTAAATCCCATGAATTATGATAATAAAGAATTTAGGGTTAATAGGGAATTATTAAACAACAAAATCAAACCAGCTATAAAAATTGGCTAATATCATTTTTTATATTCTTCAACATATTGACTGACAAGAACATCCTCCCGAAATGCCTGTTCAATCACTTTTCTGCCATGCTGCCGTATAAACTTCAGTTTCTCTTTATCATAATAAGCGTCCTTCAAGTTTTTAACAATATTGTCAACTTCGTGGGTACTAATCCATCCTAAATTCTTTTCTTTTACAAAATCGGCCAGGCCGACATCTTCCGAGATTAAAACAGCGGTTCCCATATGTAAAGCTTCGATAACTACATTGGCAAAATTTTCATTTAATGATACTAAAATAAAAAGATCCGCATTCTGTAATTCGTTAAATTTTTTCACGCGATCTATCCAGCCAAGCCATTCTATTTTTGAATCGATATTCAGCTTTACAGCGAGATCCTTAAGTTCTTTAAGGTATTCTTCGTCAGCGGTACCGGCAATTTTAAGTTTTAAATTTATATCAAGCTGGCTGATTGCCTCAAATAGCTTTTCCAGCCCCTTCTTTGGATGAATTCGTGATAAAAAAATAATCGTAAAAACTTCATTCTCGTTATGTACGATTTCAAAATTTGGTAATGAAATTATATTTGGCAGCACAAAACCCTCCCACCCTGGTATTAGTTCCCTGCATTCCAAATATTCGGAATACGCTGTAGCGTGTAAAACGCATTTAGATAATATTTTACGTCCAATTAAATTGTGAATTAACTTTTTATGGTTGCTTTTTCCAGTTGCAAATATGTATTTGCTAAGCATTCCCCGGGGAGCGACAATCACCTTAGTTTTGCTAAACAGGGATATACGCGCTGCCACAACAATTAAAGTATTCCACCACGAATGCAAATGGATAACATCATAATTTTTAGCAGTTTTAAGAAGCTTCAACCATAAAGAGGGGCTTACATTGGTTTTATCGCCCGAATATCGCTTAAAATAGGTAACGTTAACGCCATCAACATTCACCACTTTTCCGGGTATTACATCCAATTCTGTTTTGCCGTTAGCAGTAGTAGCGTAAACGTCAACTTCGTGTCCATTGGCTGCTAAACCCTCGCACAATCGCGACACAGATTCTGTTGGTCCGCCGTAACTATACGCTGGTTTGTAGGCAGGAATAATGTGAAGTATTTTCATTTGATCTATTGATAGCCGCTCTGTACCTTATAATCTTACTAATTCAATTCATTCCTGTCCGGTAAAAATAATGAAATAAAGATAAAAAAGTTGCTTAATAGCGTTCAAAGAGCAGTATTTAATCAAGCGTTAGTTAACAGGTTCTATTATACTTGAGTAGAATATTGACTTTTACCCATATTCAACGTCTCATTCGCCAGGTACCCTTCACTATAGGCAGAGTTAAGTCAATACAAGTTGTCTATGGTTAGGAATAATATATGAGCGGAAGGCAACGTATCGTACTGTATCCGTCACAATGGTTAAAATGAGCAAAAATCTTTCCTTATTGAATAATCATTAGTATATTGCAAGTGAAAAAGAAATACCCCTTTAATTAACATTTTTGCAGGTTTGAGTTCATAATTTAGTAAAATACTTAATATTTTTGATGATTTCGCCCCACGCCAGCAATAACACATATCCGTATGTAAAACCTGTATTCCCATTTTTTTACAAAGTAAGGCAACCATGCCTGAATAGATGGTATACAATGGTCCTGCCGTAGTATAAAAGAGCCGTAATAATTTTCTACCCGAAGACAGTGAGAATAAATGAATCCAGAGAATATTTCACAAACAAATTTTGATTTATGCGTTATAGGAGGTGGCCCGGCCGGGATAATTACTGTCCTTGAATATTCACGTTTAAATCCAGATAAGTTAGTTTTACTTGTAGAATACGGATATCCCGGGCAAAAAAGCAAAAATGCCCTGGATGATTCTATTCAAATAGAAAATCGTATAAATCATCACGATCCTTATGAATGTACAAACAAGGGTCTGGGAGGCTCATCGTTAACCTGGGGAGGAAGATGTGTGATGTATGATGATGTCGATTTTATGGACAGACCTTCAATGGCCGGAGGATGCACCTGGGATATTAATTTATTTAATGAGTTAAAAGCTTATGTACCCACCGCAGCTGTTTATTTTGAATGCGGCGACCCACTGTTCAATTTAAAGGACATTGCTGAATTTAAAGACAAAAAAATTGCTGAAAATTTTAAAGAAGGAATAGTAACTGATAGCACTATAGAGCGATGGAGTATGCCTACGCGCTTTGGACAACGTTATGAGAAAGAATTAGTCGGGTGCCCAAACTTAACCTTACTTCAGGGTTATGAAGCAAGGGATTTTGCTGCCCCTGACAAAAATAATAACGTGTCCTCTTTAACAGTAAGAAGCGTTACAGGTCAGACGCTCTTGGAAGTTAAAGCTAAACATTTTGTTTTGGCTGCAGGCACGCAGGAATCGACGAGAATACTACTTCGAAATACACAATTATTTAATTCATTAGAGAAAGCACCTTCATCACTGGGCCGATATTACCAGGGTCACCTGTCCGGAAAAATAGCATCGGTGGTATTTACCGGCGACCCCAAAAAAACAGAATATGGATTTTTGCGTAATTCTGATGGAACTTACATAAGGAGAAGATTTCAGTTTACATCAAAATATTTGGTAGATAATGATTTACTTAATACCGCGATTTGGCTTGATAACCCGCTTTATTACAACCATAAACATAAAAGTGGCGCTATGTCTTTTATGTATCTTGCCATGATAACTCCATTTTTAGGTAAAAAACTTGCTCCTCCTGCCATTGCACACTCTATCACCAACGGCGAAGTAAAAAATATTCGTAAGCATCTGTGGAATATAATCAAGACTTTCCCCGGATCAATTTTAAAACCCGCCGGTATATTTTATAAACGGTATTGCCTGAAACGGAAATTACCAGGAGTTTTTTTATTTAGTCCGAAGAACGATTATGCCCTTCATTTTCACGCGGAACAGATCCCCTGCGCTGAGAATAGAATGGAGCTTGGTCCTGATAAAGAAAGCTTGATCATCCATTACGAACTTACTGATACCGATGTCAATTCTGTAATTAAACTTCATGATACGCTTGATAAATGGCTTAGAGAATGTAACTCCGGAAAACTCCATTATTGGTTTGAAAAAGACGATCTCTCAGATGCTATAAGAAGGATATCTAAAGATGGTATTCATCAGTCTGGGACTACCCGGATCGCTGATTCACCAAAAGACGGTGTTGTAGACCGCGATCTGCGGCTATGGGGAACAAAAAATGTTTTCGTGTGCAGCAGTTCAGTTTTCCCCACGTCGGGACAAGCTAATCCTACATTTTTTTTAGGAGCCTTTGCTGTTCGTTTAGCAAATTATTTAAAATAAAAATGAGAACGGTTGAATTAACAAAAGGGATACATTCTTCGGTACTTGGATTTGGATGTGCTCCAATCTTAGGTTCCATAGACGCTAAAACAGCGAAATATGCACTTGATTTTGCCATTGAGCACGGCATAAATCATTTGGACCTGGCCCGCTCCTATGGCTATGGCGAAGCAGAGGGATTTGTAGGGAAATTAGTGAAGGGGAAAAGGCACGAAATGGTACTTGCAAGTAAATTCGGAATAAAACCTAATTGGAAAGCATCATTGCTTAAATCTGTAAAACCATTAATAAGAACTCTTCGTAATCAGATGAAAGGTAGCGAAGTAAAATCGGCGTCACCTGCTGCAACAAGTGTAACAAATATTGCCGGTAGTTTTCTTGAACGTATTGTTCCATTGCGCAGCGCGGATATGCGAAAAAGTTTAGATAAAAGTTTAAGAGAATTACGTTCAGATTATTTAGATTATTTCTTTATCCATGAACCCCTGCATACACTTACTTATTTTGAAGAACTTCAGGAAACGGCTGAAATATTAAAAACAGAAGGTAAAATCAGGGCATGGGGAATTGCCTATATGCAATCTCAGCAGCATCTTCACGAAGCATATATTAATAATCTCGATTTATTACAATTTAATAAACCAGTTGAACTACCGGATTATAATAAGTTAGTTTCAACCAGGGGTATGGCATCAAATATAATTTTTTCCCCGTTTCGCGGCGATGATGGCCGCATGACACCCGCGGAAAAATTAAAGAAGATACTCGGGGATTTTCCAAATAGTGTAATTCTGTGTTCCATGTACAATTTGGAACATTTGAAACAAAATATACAAATTGCAGGGTAAATATTCATTTATATCACCCAGTCTGACGGCAATCACTTCCGGGTATTTAATACTGCTTCTTCCACTCCTTTGGACAGGTTTTCTTCCTCAATTAATCTAATGGCCAATAATATTTCTACCATAGTTCTTTGGAGCGTATAATGCCATCCCGTCCAACCATTAAATATCAATCCTTTAACAAATAAACAGTGAAAGAAAACTATAAATGGAGCGAGTACT
>JANYAB010000495.1 GCA_025355225.1 Bacteroidota bacterium | reverse complement strand
CAAGGGGTATTCAGAAAGATATGTACCGCGGCAAACCCTGGACAATACGCCAGTACGCCGGTTTTTCAACCGCCGAAGAATCAAACAAGCGTTATCATTATCTGCTAAGCCAGGGCACAATGGGTTTGTCCGTAGCTTTCGACCTGCCCACCCAGATAGGATACGATTCGGATAGTGAATTTGCCGAGGGCGAGGTTGGCAAGGTCGGCGTGGCGATTGATTCGTTAAAAGATATAGAGGTGCTGTTTGATGGTATTGAGCTGAAAAACGTCACCACCTCCATGACGATTAACGCCACCGCGCCAATTCTATTAGCCATGTATATTGCGCTTGCTAAAAAACAGGGTGCTGACCTGAACCAGTTATCCGGTACCGTCCAGAACGATATATTAAAGGAGTATGCCGCACGTGGCACCTATATTTACCCGCCCGGGCCTTCTATGCGACTAATTACTGATGTTTTTCAATATTGCAGCAAAGAAGTACCCAAATGGAACACTATTTCTATTTCGGGTTATCATATCCGCGAGGCTGGTTCAACGGCAGTACAGGAGCTGGCCTTTACTTTAGCCAATGGCAAAGCGTACTTACAGGCAGCCCTCACAAAAGGACTCGATATCAATGTATTTGCCAAAAGGTTGTCCTTCTTTTTTAACTGCCATAACAATTTTTTCGAGGAGATAGCCAAATTCAGGGCTGCCCGCAGGATGTGGGCGCATATTACCAAACAGTTGGGTGCAACTGATGCCGGCGCACAAAAGCTGCGTTTTCATACCCAAACAGGTGGGTCTACACTTACCGCTCAGCAACCTATGAATAATATTGTGCGGGTAACCAACCAGGCGCTGGCGGCTGTACTTGGCGGCACACAATCATTGCATACCAATGGGTACGATGAAGCGCTGTCGTTACCCACAGAGGCGGCGGCTAAAATTGCGCTGCGCACGCAACAGATCATTGCTTTTGAAAGCGGCGTAACAGATACGGTCGACCCTTTGGCAGGCTCATATTTTATAGAGGCACTCACCGACGAAATTGAAAAAGCCGCGCAGCTATATATTGATAAGATTGATGCTATGGGCGGTGCGGTGAAAGCGATTGAGCAGGATTATATCCAGCAGGAGATTGCCAAATCGGCCTACGAATACCAGAACGAAATAGAAAGCGGCGAAAAGGTGATCGTTGGGGTAAACCGCTTTACTCAGGAGGAATTACCTGTAGAAAATGTGTTCAGGGTAGATGATTCTATCAGGAAGATGCAGATCGATAAATTAATTGAATTAAAGACATCAAGAAACAATCCGGCAGTTAAGGAAGCGCTCGATCAGCTTGAAGCAGCCGCTAAGGGCCATCAAAACCTAGTGCCTTTTATACTGACTGCCGTTGAAAGCTATGCTACTTTAGGCGAGATAGCCGATAGTCTTAGAAGAGTATTTGGCGAGTACTGACAAATTAACCAGACAATCCTATGACATTTGGCAGAAAAGCAATTTGTGTCATGTTGACGAATGTCAGGTAAAAAAATTATTACCCGCATTAACAGGAGATTAGCTTAATAATATTCCCGAAACATTCATTATGGCTTAACAATTGAAAGATTGCTAACGTTAAAGGAACAGGGAAAAGGAATAATTAGTGACTAAAAAGCATATTGAAAAATGAAAAATGGGGTTTTTACATAATAACAACCATTATTTCAATTTTGTGCATAATATAATATTTTATTTAATAATCCGGTAATAAAACACATTAATATATCATGAATTTATTTAATAAAAATTTGAAATATAATTTTTTAAATAGCTTTTTTTTTGAATATTCGATGTTCCGTAGCAGCCCCATTGGAAGTATCGCTGGGGGTTTGTAAATCAAGATTTTAACAAAAAATGAATATGGATAAAACTTGTACTAACGTATGGAATAGCTGCCTGCTAATCATAAAAGACAACATACCGGCACAAAGCTTTAAAACTTGGTTCGAGCCAATTAAAGCTTTGAGGATGGAAGGGAGCGTTCTGACGATACAAGTTCCTAGTTTATTTTTTTATGAGTGGCTGGAAGAACATTATGTTGGCTTGTTACGTAAAACGATAAAAAAACAACTTGGAGACGAAGGCCGCCTTGAATATAATATCGTAGTGGAGCAATCATCATCGAGTAAGCCCTACACAACTAACATGCCTTCAAATGGCAATGGAGCAGAATCGAAAAATCAATCGATGCCTGTCCCCATATCTATTAATAAGGATATTAAAAATCCATTTGTTATACCTGGGTTGAAAAAACTAAATGTTGATCCTCAGCTTAACCAGCATTACACTTTCGAAAATTTTGTGGAAGGCGATTGCAACCGTTTGGCACGTTCGGCCGGATATGCTGTTGCTGCCAAGCCGGGTGGAACATCGTTCAATCCGCTAATGATATATGGTGGTGTAGGTTTGGGTAAAACACATTTGGCACAAGCTATAGGCAACGAAATAAGACTTAAACTTCCTGATAAACTGGTACTGTATGTATCGTGCGAGAAATTCACCCAGCAGTTTGTGGATGCTCTTAAGCACAATAATATTAACGATTTTGTAAACTTTTACCAGGCTATTGATGTGCTCATTATGGATGATGTGCACAATTTTGCTGGAAAAGAGAAAACCCAGGATTTCTTTTTTCACATCTTCAACCATTTGCATCAATCAGGTAAACAGTTAATTATTACTTCGGATAAAGCACCGAAAGATCTGGCCGGTCTGGAGGAACGTCTGCTATCCCGTTTTAAATGGGGCCTTTCTGCTGATCTGCAGGTGCCTGATCTGGAGACCCGGATGGCGATCCTGAAGAACAAAATATACCAGGATGGCATTGAATTATCAAATGATGTGGTAGAATACGTTGCCCATAATATTGATAACAACGTCCGCGAGTTGGAAGGAGCAATGGTTTCCCTGTTGGCACAGTCAACACTTAACCGCAAGGAGATCGATTTGAACCTGGCCAAGCAAATGCTGAAGAATTTTGTAAAAAATTCATCCAAGGAGATATCGATGGAATATATCCAAAGCTTGGTTTGCGAATATTTTGAGGTACCTATTGAGATGGTGAAATCTCAAACCCGTAAACGCGAGATCGTACAGGCAAGACAAATATCCATGTACCTGGCCAAGGCCCACACCAAAAGCTCATTAAAATCCATCGGCAGCTTCTTTGGCGGACGCGACCACTCCACCGTGATCTATGCCTGCCAAACTGTTGAAGACCTGATAGATACTGACAAGAAATTTAAAGGCTACGTAGCCGATATACAGAAGAAATTGAAGATGTCGTAACCTGACTATTACAATACAATAAGCTTAAAAAACGTCATAGCAGAAAGCAGTGGCGTTTTTTTATTTAGGAACTGTCAGACTTACGAAGTTTTCAAAACTTCGTAAGTCTTTGATCAAAGCTCCCCCAATTTTATCAATGCATAAAACAACCCTGTGCAGTGCAGCGCCTGGGCTATTTTGTTTTCGGCGAGCAATTGTTTTACTTCAGGGATAGTAAATGTCTCTACGACTATTTCTTCCTGTGCATCCAAAGCTTGTTCCTGTACTTTTTTACCACCACGGGCCAAATAGCAATATGTATAGTTATCGGCTGTTGATGGATTTGCATAAACCGTGCACAGTAATTCGAAATCGTCAAATTGGTAACCCGTTTCCTCTAATAATTCACGACGTA
>JANYAB010000481.1 GCA_025355225.1 Bacteroidota bacterium | reverse complement strand
CCACTACCTGCTCGTGGGTATAAACCACCTCGGCGCAGCTGAATACTGATAGCATGCTAAGTAGTACCAGTCCTTTGATGAGATTTTTCACTGTATAGCATTTAGGTAATTTAAAAACTATTGTATTATAAACGTAACGGTTTCGTTGCTTCAAAGCGATTTTATTTAGTTGTTTTTCAGGTATTTATGAATGCTGGCTTAGTTTAGTTGAAGGGTAAAGTCATCGAATAAATGATTCGCCGTATAACTTGTTACACCCCAAATTAAACCCACGCCAACGGCGATCAATACTACTGTTGCAACGGTGTCTTTCTTTTTTACAGCAAGGTCAACACCCTCGTTATCGCATCTAACTACATTTCCCTGCCGGTCGAAGATAAATACCAGGTATCTTTTATACCTGTTAAAATTGGCAACATTGACTGTTTGCGCGTTATGAAATTCCTCGACCACATGTTTTGAAAATGAATCGTGCCTGTCGTATCTGTAAAGCCATTCTTCCGTTGTATCCGCTGTTTTCTTTTCAGTAGGTATCCCGAATGTTTTCATTACATCTTGTTTTGTTTTATACAGATCTACTACCTGCTCGTGGGTATAAAGCACTTTGGTGCAGCTAAATAGTGATAGCATACTTAGTAATGCCAGCCCTTTGATGAGATTTTTCATTTTGCTTTGTTTTAAGGCTAAATAGGGCGGAAATTAATTGCCCGCCCTTTATTATTGTAAAAGTTTATTTTTTACTGCTGCCCTTTAGTAAAAACCCCACCTTTATCCCAAAATAGTGGCTTTTTGTTGAGCCGTCTGAGGATACAGGCATCAGGTTACTAAATCCTTCATTGTAACTGGCGGAAAACATTAAACCGTTGTGAAAACAGTATCCCGCCATGATATTTGCACCAACATCCATGCTTTTCAAATCATCGTCAGCGGTGCTTCCAAATTTCAGGTCTGTAGAAAAGGAATTTGTTCCGTTTTCTGTCAATTTTACTTTTCCTGAAACTGCAAAGGCAAACGTCGGACCCGCACCGATAAAGAAATTGCCACTATTGCCCCGGGCGTTTAAAATAAAGTTTAAGGGGACTTCGATACTATTTACGGTACGTTGTACACTTATGGCAACTCCATTTGCCGTGGTGTCATTTTTTGCTCCTTTTTGCACGTAATTACCGCAGGTTGGAAGCTAAAATTTTTGCTCAGGGGAATATCCACCAACACACCAAATGTTGGTCCTGTGAGTGATTTGTCATTGGATGATTCGCCGCCAATTTTAGTATCGTAATTAGAAAAGGCAGCTCCTGCGGTAATGCCGAACCGGGTGCCCTGGGCGTTGCCGGTAAAATGAAGTGCCAGGCAAACAATTGAAAGAAATAATAATTTTTTCATGATAATAAATTTTAATGGTTAATAATAATTGCTTTAATATCTCTTTGATATTATGATTAAAGCTACCCTGTTATTAGTCGTTCAGAAACTGGAAAATCAGGAGGTTACATCGGTTTAAGTAAATAACATTATATTAAGGAGAGTTATAGGAAATCAGAAGCAATAATTACTATGTTTAATAATTGTTACTTAATGATTAGTGTTTTTTGCAAATAATAACCTGGAGATTGATAAATAATACCTAAAAATTTATACTAAATCAATGCCTATGGATAGTAACCAAACCCAGCCTGCTAATCGGCTTTTGCGACGGTTTGCGTGGTTAAATAGTTTCTGAGTCCCACCAGGTTATCGGTGTTGATCAGATCTACGCCGCAGCTGATCAGCTCATCCCATACCCTCTTGTTTTCAGGCGATGCCCATAGCCTCACTTTCGCACCCTTTCTATGCGCTATGGCTACCAACACACGTAACTTGATCCGTTCGTCCATTGAAATAGCGCCGCTGCCATCCCACTTTACAAGGCTCCCATATCTGCAGCTCGCCATGGTAAACAGATTATTTCTGACCGAATCGCAGGGCACCTCATACAGATTATGGTCAATAAAGGCCAGACGGTTTTGTTCATTTTTAATTGACCGATAGGGTTTATTTCCCGACAGAACAATAGTTACCGCCCTGTAAACCATTTTACCATTTTCGTAGCCCGTCAACATCGATCTGTACTTTTCGAGTAATGGTTTTAGCGTCTTATAGGTACTTGCAGCATTTGTTTTAATATCTATCAATAAAGTAACGGGGCTGTCATAGCCGGGAAAAACCACCCCTTTATTTTTGGCTATCCTTTCTGATAATGGTTTCAGATAAAGCGATTCTAAAGTTCTGTTGCTTTTAAAGTAGGGGAAAGTATGGGCCACAATCAGTTTGCCATGCAGCAAAAACACATCTGCTTCTATGTTGGTAAAACCATTTTCGAGCGCATCATACAAGGGGTGCTCGTGGAGATAATCGTTATGTGCAAAGCCGCCGGGAAGCGGGGTGGGTTCGTTGTTTAAAACCATATCGTGGCCCCTATTATTATAAAGCCATTTCCGGTTGGTATCACCTGCTATTTTCTTTGCTGGCGCATCGAATTCGGCCGCTTCCTGCATTATTTGCCTACGGTTGGATACCTCGCCGTTGGTGTAAAAAAGCCTTGTGCAGCTAAATAACGGCAATGTAATGGCGAGTGCCAGTACTTTGATCAAATTTTTCATTGCGTTTGGGATTTAAGATTTGCTATCGATCTGTCAGAACTTTATTTTTAAAGCTATTGCAGGATAATTGAACTTAGCAGGGCCTTTCTCGCCAATTGAGATCTTTTCTTTTTTTAAGGATAGAAATGCCTTCCTCCTGCTGCCCCCGGCCGAAATAAAGAAGGGAATACTTACCAATGCCATCAGGCTGCCGGTAAAGGCAACTGCGTCCCCTTTGTGGTTATTATAGCCGGGGGTAAAACTGTATTTCATATTATTGGCGCCGATGCCAAACCCTACCGATGCCATTGTAACACCGGAGCCCAACAAAAGCCAGCCGATTGTATTGTTGGTTTTATGCTTTTGCATGTAAAAGTCGTAACCAGTCCGCGCTGACTCATTAGCAGCCGTATCACTTTTTTGCGCGGACACAAATTGAGCGGGTAATAAAAACACGATTAAAAAGATTACTAACCGCTTTAAACCCAATGGCTGTAAACTTCCGGCTATAGGTATCGGCGTATGAACCCGGCCAACAAATGTATTTCTGTCAGGTAATGCTGAGGTTAATATGAGTTTTGCCATGATAATAAGTTTTAAGATTGATAATGATTTGTTTCAATATCCTTATCGATATCACAAGTAAAACTACATGGGCGATGCACCTCATAAAAACTGGAAAATCAGGCAGTTATGCTCGGCTAAGTAAATAACATTATATTGGAGAGGGTATTGGAAATTAGAAGCAATAATTACTATATTTAATAATTATTAAATCGCAATTAGTTTTTTTTGCGGATAATAATAAGCTATTAGTAAATAATACTTAAAAAAAAGACAAACTAAACCCCTGGCTAATGGACAACAACCAAACCCAGCAATTATTCTTCAACCACATTAAATCAAAACTCCCCGTTCACTTTTCTTTTGTTGACGAGATGGCGGATGTGTTAAAAATTAGTAATGACAGCGCTTACCGGCGTATAAGAGGCGAGACACCACTGGGCCTTGATGAACTCCAGGTACTTTGCAACAAATACCATGTTTCGCTGGACCAGTTATTCAACTTACAGTCCAATACGGTCATTTTTTCTGGCAACAAGGTAGACAGGCATTCTTTTGGATTTAATAACTGGCTGCAGGATATTCTGAAGAATCTAAAGTTGTTTAAAATGCTTCACAATCCGCAGATCTATTATTTCCTTAAAGATATACCGGTATTCCATTTCATGCAGTTCCCGGAATTAAGCGCCTTTAAATTCTTTTTTTGGAAGCGTACCATAATGGGGCATCCTGAATTGGCCAGGCAACGATTTGCCGGGGAAGAAACGGATGCTGAAACACTTGAATTAGCAAAAAAAATCATTGAATTTTATACGCAAATACCCTCAACCGAAATATGGAATGAGGAGAGTGTGCACGTTACCATACGCCAAATTGAGTTTTACCGGCAAGCGGATGTTTTTGCAGATAAGGAGATATTGCTGAAGGTATATTTGCAACTGGAAGAATTGTTGAACCACATTGAACACCAGGCCGAATTTGGGAAGAAGTTTTTAAAGGATCAGCAGCCCGGTCCCGGTAATGCTCCATATGATATTTATATGAATGAGTGGCTGCTTGGGGATAATACCGTTTTTGTACGTTCTGATGAAAGACAGATCAATGCGCTAAATTATAACGGCCTTAACTTTATTTCGACGGAGGATAAAAGTTTTTGCGATCACGTTTATAATAACCTTCAGAATATTATCAGCAGGTCAACCCACATCAGTTTAGTTGGCGAAAAAGAAAGAAGCATGTTTTTTAACACCCTTCGCGGGAAAATTCGTGATCGTTTAAAGGGTATCAACTAACACTGGTCGCCTATACCAGGCAACATAAATACATAACCGTCACCAAATGGGCCAAAAATATTGCACAAGGGGCCACTA
>JANYAB010000480.1 GCA_025355225.1 Bacteroidota bacterium | reverse complement strand
GATTGAATATCGGCTGTCCGGTAAAAAATGTACTTTTGGGCATAGTCTGCTTTTAGGTGTGGTAACTTCAAAGTTAAACTATGCAGGGGCCCCGGCCCCTGTTTTTTTTCTTATTTTTATCTTTTATCGGACAACAGTGATATTATACTTTTAATGTTTCTAATTCAGATATCGGATTCGATATCATTTTATATTTTCAGGCTCGACCTATCCTGTCCGCGCATATAGGATTTTTCATGTTCTTAAGTTTTTAAATGGTCAAAGTACGCCGTCGTTTCTTCGAGTACGGACTTCATCAGTTCGGCGGCTTTGGTATGTTTTAGTACCGGTGCGATCTGTCCGCCCCAGAATAAGATCATATCCCATTTTTCCTGTTCTATAGCCGCTTTCCTTAAATGCGACATAAACTGTGTTTGCAGCGGAAAGGGCAGAAAGTCTTTTTCCTTATGGATCAGATCCTCTGCAATACGGCTGGTTATTCCCCGACCAAGTCTCCCGGTAAATGCCCGTGATAATGTCGTGTACCTGGCTGCATCCGAAAACAGCATTTGTTTATGAACGACCGTAGCATTAGATTCATCACAGGCAAGGAAAGCGGTGCCGATCTGCACGGCGTCGGCACCGAGCGCCAGTGCTGCGGCAACGCCTTTGCCGTTGGCAATACCGCCCGCGGCGATAATCGGCGTCTTTACCTTTTCTTTGATCAATTGTAGCAATACAAATGTGCCGGTAGTAGATGATTCAGCCGATGCCAGGAACGATGGCCGATGCCCTCCTGCCTCAAAACCTGGAGCGATAATCAAGTCAACTCCTGCTGATTCCAGCGCGATGGCTTCATCCAGCGTGGTTGCTGCCCCTGCGGTAACAATACCCAGCCGACGGCATTGTTCCAAAATATCAGCAGATGGGATACCAAACATAAAGCTGAATACTGGTGGCCTCTGATGCAGGATAACCTCAACCTGGTTTTCAAAGCGGGGCTTGAACGGGGCAGGTTTTTCGGGCATGGCGATTCCCAACTCATCAAAATAAGGCTTGAATAAGTTTTGTGTCTGTTTAAACTGCTCATCTGAAACTGTACCATCCACGGCATCTGTATCCGAAACCCACAGATTAATGTTGTAAGGCTTATTGGTCGCCGATTTGATCTGTTGATCTACCTGGATGATCTCCTGCGGGCTTAACGTGTAGGCCCCGTAACCGCCAAGCCCCCCGGCATTAGATACTGTTGATACCAGCTCAACAGATGACAGGTTGCCTCCGAACGGCCCTTGCAGGATGGGATACTCGATGCCCAGTATTTTGGATGCTTTTGTTTGGTACCACATAGTGCTAAAATTTAGTCGCCAACGTCGCTGATCATTTTATTGACGATCAACCAGCGGTTATTGATTTTGTGGAATGACAGGAACTCATCATAATTAAATTCGTACATTTTAACATGTACTTTGGCAACAGCTATCGAGTTTACCACATCGATAGCGACGATCGTTCCTTTAAAAGGTTTACCGGAATCTTTCGGGCTTTGGCGGTGAGCAACACCGTCGAGGTACTGATCGAGCGTTTTGGCATAAGGTTGCCCTT
This sequence comes from Bacteroidota bacterium, assembly GCA_025355225.1. GTDB lineage: Bacteria > Bacteroidota > Bacteroidia > Sphingobacteriales > Sphingobacteriaceae > Mucilaginibacter. The sequence continues at coordinate 7,622 of JANYAB010000480.1, read as the reverse complement.
TTACATCCCCGAACAATAAGGTGCCCGGGTTAAAAATGTTTCCCAGGGTATTAATGTTACCTTCGTAGATGCCTTTGAAGTAGTAATCTTCCAATGCCTGGTTGATTGCTAATGAATCTTGAGTAGTTTCCATTTTCTTTGAATTTTGTGCTTTTAATAAGAGCAGCGTACAAGACAAACAAGCGGTTAATAAAAGCGTTTTCATATTAATTCAGATTATGCCCGGCCGCTATACCACCGTCTACGTTGATGATAGCGCCGCTAATAAAGTTACTCTTAGCAACTGTATAAACCATTTCTGCTATATCTTCCACTTCGCCAACACGATTCAGCAGGTGCAATCCCGCACTTTGATCAGCCTTACCGCCGTGCATTGGTGTGCGGATGGTACCAGGCGCAATCGTATTAACCCTGATGTTATCTTTACCAAATTCCGCTGCCAGCTGTAAGGTGAGTGCATGTATTGCACCCTTTGATGTCATTGGTGCAGTACTGGGCACTCCTCCAAGGGCATGGTTGACCAGGGGTGTGCCGATATTGATCACTACCCCATCATGCTGCTTACGCATTTGCGGAATAACAGCCTGTGTGGTAAAGAAAGTACCCTTCAGGTTCGTATTCAAAAAGCTGTCGAGGTAAGCTTCATCCACTTCGAGGAATGGCTTGGTTTCAAAGATACCTGCGTTGTTTACCAGTACATCTACTGAGCCAAATTTTTCAATGGCTGTTGCCAGAAGTTTACCACCAGTACTTTTATCACTTACATTACCGGCTACCATGGCCAGGTTTTCACCGGCGCCAAGTTCCTGATAAACTTGTTCCAATTTTTCAGCAGTTGAAGAATTGATCACGACATTGTCGCCATTTGCTAAAAAGTGGTGGGCTATTTCTTTGCCGATGCCTGACGAGGCGCCGGTAACTATTATTGTTTGCTTCTTCATTTTATTATTTTCTATCAGCGGTAATACCTTTTTCTCTCAGCACAGATACCTGTTCTCCATTATGACCCCAGTCATCCAGATCGTATTCCTGAATTACTACGTAGGTCAATTGTGGGTCTTTATTCAATACATCACTGAGCAGATCGGTTACTCCTTTGATCAGGGCCTGTTTTTGTTGTCTTGTAACACCTTCGCGGGTTACTTCTATTTTTACGTAGGGCATGGCTTTAATTTTTATGCTAAAACAGCTGTTTATGCGGCTTTAGCGGTCACATTTACATTTAGTTCAAAATCATTGTAGATCAGCGTGTCGCCCAAATCCTTAAAAAAATTACCGGAGCGGAATTTCATTTCATATTTAGTGCGGTCAATTACCAGCTTGCCGGTTGCGATTAATGTATTGCCATTAATATTCACTGCCACATCAAAGCCGACAGGATGGGTAATGCCTTTAATGGTTAGATCGCCTTCAACATGTTTGCCTGAAACTGAGGTGATTTCCAAAGTCGCTTCCGGATATTTTTGAGTGGAGAAGAAATCATCAGAAGCGAGATGGCCAGCGAACTGCATATTAGTTGCCGGGTCGGTTATATCCAGTATTTTGATAGAGGTAGTATCGATGATGAATTTACCGCCGGTAAGTTTACCGTCATTCAAAATGAATTCACCTTGTTTAACGGTGATATTACCATTGTGCGACCCGGTTACCTTTTTGCCTACCCAATCAATATTACTTTGGGCGCTTAAGATTTCAAATTTTTTAATTTCCATTTTCTTTATGTTTTAATTACAACACAAAGTAAGGCAGTATCTTTCGGGTACCTGTGTGACCTACATCACATTTGAAAAGGCGCGCGATTTATGTGATGCAGGTCACTTTTCAGGAATGGTATAACCGGCTAAGCGTTTCTCTTGAAACACCCAGGTATGCAGCAATCAGGTTTTTAGGAACTATATTATACAGTTCGGGATATAGTTTTAAAAGTTCTTCATACCTGTATTTCACATTATTATTCATAAAGGATAACAGCCTTTTTTGAGCTGCAACATATCCTTTATTGGTCCTCCACCGAAAAAAATGTTCCGCATTGTGGAGTTCGTTACATAGCTTTTCCCTATCGGCATTGGTAAGACAGAGTACTTCTGCATCGGTAATGCAATCCACGTTGATGGTAGCTTTGGTATGATTATATAATGCGTTGTAATCGGATGCCCACCAGGTAGGCATGGCAAATTGCAGGATGAACATTTTAAGTTCATCATTGATAAAGAAGGATTTTAAACAGCCGGAAATCACAAAGTATTCGCAATCTACGGGATCGCCCCCGGTAATAATGGCCTGGCCTTTTTGAAAGCTCTTTTTTTTAAAATGCGAAAAGAAATAATCAAACTGCTCATCAGTCAATGTGGTAATTTTAGCTACATGAGCTTTCAAAGATTCTTTAGCTTCCATAGATAGTTTTCACTAATATCATCAACAATTTTGAAAGTTGAAAGTTCTTACAGAAAAGTTTTATGCCGGAAATTTGAATTCTTTTTTCACCGTTTTTATCCATTCCCGGGCAATTAATTGGTGACCTGTCGGCATGGGATGTATGCCATCCCATATCCAAGTATTGACGAGCTATACGATATTGGGGTACTCTATTCAACAACCATTTTGGAAATAAAGTATTTATTTACCTGACATTAGATGCCTAATCGTATATTAGTATCTCCATAAAATAAACCAAAAGCAAATAAACGATTAATGTTAAAGTGGAAAAATGTTTTATTGATCGTTTTATTAATAACCGGGTGCAAAAAGGCATTTAATCCCCCGGGGGTACTTTCGGATAGCAATAAATACCTGGTAATTGATGGGGTGATCAATACCGGGACCGATTCTACGTTTATCAAACTCAGCAGGACAAAAAAATTTGATACCGTTGTTGTCATCGACCCGGAAACTAACGCACAGATAAGTGTTGAAAGCGATGCTAATAATAGCTACCCACTATCAGAGATTACGCCGGGAACTTATTCGGCAGCGCCATTAAATCTTGACAATGCGCATAAGTACAGGCTTAGGATCAAAACAACAGAAAATAAAACCTACGTTTCGGATTTTGTAGCAGTAAAAAATTCCCCGCCAGTTGACAGCGTCGGATTTATAGCGCAAAATGACGGCGTTCATATCTATGTAAACTCGCACGATGCTACCAATGCTACACGTTACTACCGCTGGGAATATAATGAAGCCTGGCAATTCCATTCATTTTATGAATCTTTTCTAAGGGGCATGCAGCCCAGGTATCAATGTTTTTCAAAGGATGTATCCAATTCTATCGTAATAGCCTCCTCGGTCAAATTATCCAATGATGTGATCTACCAGGCTCCAATAGTTACTTTGCCTTCAACTTCAGAGAAAATAGAAACAAAGTACAGTATATTGGTAAAACAATATGCCTTAACCAGTGATGCATATGACTTTTGGACAAAATTACAGAAAAACACAGATCGGCTCGGAAGCATCTTTGACGCGCAACCTTCCATAAACCAAACCAATTATCATTGCCTAACCAATCCAAATGAAGTTGTTGTGGGTTATCTGAGCGTAGGCAGTCCGTCGACAAAAAGAATTTATATTACCGCGGATCAGCTTTTGCCAAGTTATGGTCCCCTCAATGTTAATGGGTGCAAATTGGATACCGCTTATTATTATCATGCGCCTTATTATACCGATCCGGCTATATTGGGCCCTAATTCGGGCAACTCGGCTATTGAAGGTTTCTACGTTGTTCCATTAGGCCCTTTTGGAGCACCAAACTTCTACACTTATTCAACAAATATTTGTGATGACTGTACAATAAGGGGCGGCCTGAATCCACCTCTATTCTGGCGATAGATTAAATTAGAATCGGGAGTTAAGAATCAAGAGCCAGGAAAATAATAACAACCTGAAAATTCTGTCAAGCACCATCAAAATTAAAACTGTTTATTGCCAATGCCACATTGTTCGTCTTAATTCTTGATTCTTACTTCTCGACTCTTAAATCTCATTTTCTCACCTCGAAGATAAAGCTCTTGCTTCCTGCTTCGCCGCCCTGTGCTATTCCTTCAATAATCACGATATATTGCCCCGGTTTATCACTTGTGTAGAACGTTAATTTATTTTGACCCAGCGGGTCGGTATCAGCCTTAGGGTTCCAGTACAAGACGTTTCTGAAATCGGGTATGGAACTATCCGTCTGTTGTGCCGAATCATAAACCGGAGAGTAAAACTTGCGTTGAAGCTGCAGGCCCTCGTAATCTAAAACAACAGCCCGCGGATCTAATTCTATGTTAGTGCTAAGACCGGAATAAGTGGTAAAATTTAATACCCCATTAAAAATTGCAGGACCGTAAATGTATTTAGTACTAACGACGTCTAATTTTTTAACTTTCAGTGGATCGATCGAAAAGGCTTTATCTACATCAAAAATAGGTTTGCCATCCAACATAACCAAAGGTTGACCGGGCAGCATTGTTTTGTTATCGGTAGTAATCCTGATACCTAATTTACCATGCTCACTTGTTACCCCCATTAGCCTTACATATTCGTGTATTACTTCTTGCATTGCAGTAAAACGTGTGTAATCATCCAGCTTGTAGGTATAAGTCGGCTTGCCATAAAACAACACGCTATCAATTACCGGGTCGCTAAATTGCTTTAACTGTTTAGCCGCAAAAATATTCTGTACCTGCATATTTAAACTGTTGCTAATAAGTACATTTTTCAAATCTGCGCCTAAATTAAGCGGCGGCAACAAACCCGGGCTATATTGTTCACTAAACGGGCTTACAATATCAACGCGGTAGGTGCTGTCCTGTCCCCATTTTGTTTGGGTTATTATTTCGTTTAATCCACAGAAGTTTTTTGTGTTAAACAGCAGTCTCCCTGTCGAATCACTTTTTGCTGTATACAGTTGGTGGTTTCCGGCTATTGTTAGATAAGCGATAATATTTGGGGCAGGTTTATTGGTTAATGTATTCACTAAGTTTCCGGTAATTACCGGGCCGGTGTATTCGGGTATAAAAGAAAAATGATGCGTATCACCCGCTAATATTTTAGTCCAGTCAAACTGCGTCCACCCTTGCGAAAGCATTAGGTTATCCAACGCCTGGTTGCCCTCTTCGTTGTTTTGTTCAAGATAATAATCGGGCGATTCAATATGTCCTTTAATATCTCCGCTAAGCCAAAGATATCCTGCGATATGTTCTGTATTCTCTTTTTGCAGGGAATCTGCCCGGAAAACAGACACGGATAAATTTGCCGGAAGGTTTTTATTAGACTTATCGTGTGTTGAAATAGTTAAGCTTACTTTTTTTCGGGTACTGTATAACTGATCGTCAACGTTGGCGTTAATAACCAGCTTCCTGTCAGGCCGCTTAAAGATCAGCCTTTCACTAATTGGTCTTTGCTGATCATCAAATAAAGTAAAATAACTGATACCCTCATCCAGCTTTCTTTTGTCAACGTTAAAATGTACAGTTCCATTTACCAGTTGGGCTGATTCAGCCGATTTTATCGCATGACGGTTATGTACAATTAAGTAGAGCACCGATGATTGTTTACTATCGGTCCCCTGTACTGCGACATCCCAGGTTCCATCGTGATCCGTTGCGTGCATAACATACCCCGATTCATTAACTTCCGGCAGTTCTTTAATAACTAAAGCATCGTTAACCTTAATTGCTGCCTTGTAAGTGGTTTGAGGTAAAGGTGTGAAGGTAAAACTGCCAATGCCAAACTTTAATGATTTAAAGCGGGCAACTGTATCATTTTGTTGATTTATTACAATGCCTGTGCCAGCCAGCCCTTTACCATCGGTGCCTGTAATTTTAAAAGCAATTTTGCTTCCCAGTCCTTTTACTAAATGGCCACCCTCGGGAAAAAATTGCACATCGTAATCAACCTTTTGCTGTATTGGTTGCGCATCGGGTGGCTTTACCGGGTTGACAATTGTGATCTGCTTTTGGAAAAAGTAATCTGCCTCGAAATTTTTCATCCAATTGGTGTAAGCCCTTAGCTGATAGTTTCCATTACTCAAAGAAAATGGGATGTAAAATGACCCGCTGCCCGCACCCTGGTTTAATGCAATTTTAGCCTGCATTATGGCATTATGTTGAATTATTGGATAATAAACAACCTTGCTCAGATCGAGCATTTTATTGCTACTACCGTCTGTATTATAAATTTTAAACCATAGAATTTCGCCGGTCAAATAGAAATTTTTATCGGTGTGTACATATATCTTTTCTTGTAAATTGGCTTTTTGCCAGGCGGTAAAATTGTTTTGTAAACCAGGTAATACCTGTGCCTGACTGGTATTTAAGCCAAACATGAAGCATATCATTGCAGCTAATGCTCTTCCGGGTTTACAAATTTTTGTCCTTATCATTTAAAATCTGATATTGTAATTGACAAATGGAATTGGGCTGGCAAATATGGACAGCTTATACCCATTTATTATTCCGCCCTGTTCGCTAAAAAAAGTTGAATAGGCATTTGCACGCCCCGTAAGGTTATATACGCCAATGGTCCACGAATTATGTGTTAACTGGTGTATCCTATGATTACCATCAATATTCAATGAAAAATCTGACCTGAAATAATCAGGAATTCGAAAAGCATTTCTGTCTGAATAAAGTACCCTAACAGAGCCTTCATAATAATATTCCGTAATTGGGTAAGTAATTGGGCGCCCGGTACTATAAATCACATCAAGTGAAATACTGAACCTCTTGCTAAAACTGTAATTACCAGTAAAATTGAAATTATGGGGTTTATCATAATTGGCCGGATAGAAATTACCGCCGTTTATCACTTCGCCGGCATTCGGGTCGTCCTGCTTTAAAAAAGTACGTGAATAAGTATAGCTTGCCCAACCATTTAACATGCCAGCCGTTTTGCGAACTAAAAACTCTATTCCGTAAGCCTTGCCCTGGGTATTGATCACGTCTTGTTCAATATGTTTGTTTAAGAGCAGCGTGGCCCCGCTTTTATAGTCCAGGTAATCATTTATCTTTTTGTAATAGACTTCTACCGAGGTCTCGATCGTATTGAATTTCGCATTTCTGTATAAGCCCAGCGATACCTGCTGCCCAAACTGAGGCTTTACATTCGGGTCACTTAGTTTATAGGTGTCGGTTGGCGATATGGCCGTGGTGTTGGAGAGTAAATGTATATATTGCCGTAAAGTATTGTAGGCTGCTTTTACCGAGAGGTCATCGCTTAGATTGTACCTGGCGGATACCCTTATTTCGGGGCCCTTGTAGGTGTTGATCACCTGGTTCTTTTTGTAGGTGGTGCTATCCAATACGTTAACGCCTTCTTTGGACAGGTTGGGGGCATAACGGTCCACCGTTTGGGGACCCAGGTAGGCGTATAAAGAATACCTGATACCGGCGCTTATGGAAAAGTCAGGGGTGATATCATACTTGTCTCCCAGGTACAGGGCGCTTTCCAGCGCCTGTTCTGCCGGAACGGCATCCGGCGCCACCAGTGATTTACTCCCGTTGGGTTCGTAATCTCCCGGGTTCAGGTTATAATAGATCGAGCTTAGCCCAAAGTCCAGCGTATTCTTGCTGTTTAAATAATAGGTGAAGTCGGCTTTGAAATTGGTTTGCTTTACCGCAAAGTTCAGCTTATAGGCATCC
>JANYAB010000478.1 GCA_025355225.1 Bacteroidota bacterium | reverse complement strand
ATCAGGCTGCTGCTAACGGTAGGGTTGTTACTAACTTTAATTTCTTTTCCGTTCAAATAAGCGGGGCTATCTATGCCCGCATGAAAGCATTCGTCGAGGTTGATCTCATATACCACTCCAAAAACCAGCTTGTCGTACTCTTTTAAGGCGATACTTACAGAGTATACAGGTAATCCGTGTATGAAATTGGTAGTTCCATCAAGCGGATCTATTATCCAGTTGTAGCGGTCGGCTACCAGGTTCCGGGTTTTTTCCTCCGTAATAAAGCCTGCTGCGGGCAATATCTTTTCCAAACCGGTAACAATTATTTTTTCAGCGGTTTTATCCACGTATGATACCAGGTCATTTAATCCCTTATACTCAATTTTATCAGGGTCAAACCGTTTACGTTCCTGCCTGATGAAATCTCCGGCCTCTTTTGAAACATTAATTACCTGGATGGCTAAATTTTCAAGATGCATGTCTTAATGATAAACTGAACGAAAAAACTTTATGTACAAAATAACTGGCGAAAAACAAACTTAGCGCAGCTATTATACGGGCAACCGGAGGGTATGTATCAAATGCTTGTACCAGTAATTTAACAACAGCCCAATTCGCGATAAAGCCGACAATAGCTACCGATAAGAAACGTGTAAATTGTTTGGATGGCTTTGATTTTGATTCATTGAACACCATATACCTGGTTAACAGGAAATTTACTATCACCCCCATGAAAAAAGAAATGGCTAATGATAAGGTAAAATTTCTAACGCTAAAAAAAAACATTTGATAGGTATGCCGAACCAATATGTTGTGATAAAATAAATAAAAGGCCGTAACATCAACCAGAAATCCCATTCCTGCAGAAAATACAAACCTGAATACATGGTTTTTTAGCAGCTTATGCCAATGGGTTTGTTTAGCCATGTTTAACTGGTATGGCTTTTTTGCCGGTTTTCATCCCGGAAATTATTAATGCTGCCCCCCCTATTATCATACCTAACGAAATTAGCTGCGCCTGCGGAAATGATATTCCAAAAATATGGTACCTGGTATTTACTCTTATAAACTCAATGAGAAATCGCTCAGTTCCATTTAATACCATGTAAATTCCAAACATAATACCGGGTATTTTAATCCGGTCTCGTATGCTCCACAAAAAGAAAAATAGCAATATGCAAATTACAGACTCATAAAAAGAGGTTGGAAATACGGGAAATTGAAGCTCATGACAAAACTTACCTATACAATTCATAATGGGGACTCCCTCATCATTTACGTTATGAGGGAATTTAAATGCCCACATCCAATCAGGTGCCCAGCTTAACCAATGGGGTTTTGGCGACAAATTATTAACGCCCCAATCGCCATCGCCCGACATCTGGCATCCAATCCGCCCAACGCCGTAGGCAAGCATCATACCAGGGCCTCCAATATCTAACATAGTTAACGGATTAATACCGTGTTTATTGGCAATGTATAACACAGCAGCGCCCCCGCATATTAACCCTCCGTAAAACGTAAGCCCACTGAAGCCAACGAGCATTTCAACGGGATGCGCTATAAAGTCGCCCCAGTTCTCGAGCGCGTTAAAAATTTTGGCCCCGGCAAAACCGCAAATAGCCGCCCAAAGCAAAATACTGCCCATCAGCTCGTATGGATGCACAGTTATCTGTTTGGTTATGGGTTGTGGTAATTGCTGTTTTTTATTTTCGGCATACGCCCAGTAAGCAAAAATAGCTGCGCCAATTATCCCGCCGATCCAGTTACCACGCAATGATAAAATAAAATCCTGGGTGTTTTCGAGTAACTGGCTGTAGTTTACTGCTGCGTCCACCAATTTATAGCCTAATACAAAACCAAAAAATCCGTTTCCGGCCAACTCTTCGATAGAAACAGGCTTGCCAATAGTAACAGTTTTTTCGAAGGGATGAATGTAGCCCAGTTTTTCTTTGCGCTTAAACTCCTTATTAAAAGCCCAGTAACCCGCCAAAAAAGCAAAAGCCACAAAAAAGCCAAACGTTTGTATGGGAAGTGGAATATTTAAGCCGGTGAGGTATTGAATGAGAGAACTTAGCGTCGGAAACATAGGTGATATTTTGGGGCAATATAAAATTTAATGTACTAATATTTCTGCGGTTTCGGTTATTTCAACATCACCATCCGGTGAAATATTTGTTAAATAAACCAACTTTAATTCGTTTACCAGTACAGGATCGTATTTGGCTTTAACCTTTATATAGTTACGCGTAAAGCCGTGCATATATCCGTCCTTAATATCGCCTTCAAATAATACTTCATCTGTTTTATTCAGCTGGGTTTCGTAGAAAGCCCGGCGTTTTTTATCCGATAAGATATGCAGCATCTTACTTCTTTCGGCACGAGCAGAACCCGGTACAGCGCCCTCCATTTCTGCTGCTGCAGTATTTTCCCTTTCTGAATACGTGAATACGTGCAGGTACGAAATATTAAGCTCATTCAGAAAGTTATAAGTATCGATAAAATCTTCCCGCGTTTCGCCCGGAAAGCCGGTAATCACATCAACACCAATACAGCAATTGGGCATAAGCTCTTTTATTTTAGCAACGCGTTCCGCATATAATTCGCGTTTGTAACGGCGGCGCATTAACCCCAATATTTTATTGGAGCCTGACTGCAGCGGAATATGGAAGTGAGGTACAAAACATTTTGAGTGCGATACAAACTCTATAATTTCATCCGTCAACAAATTTGGTTCAATAGACGATATTCTTATCCGTTCTATTCCTTCTACCTCATCAAGCGCTTTCACAAGGTCGAAAAACTTATCCTCGCGCTTACCATCTCTGATACCAAAATCACCTAAATTAACACCTGTCAATACAATTTCTTTAACTCCGGACGCTACGATCTGTTTTGCTTGTTCTAAAACATTTTCAATGGTATCGCTTCGACTGGCCCCCCGAGCAAGAGGTATAGTACAAAAGGAGCATGAATAATCACACCCATCCTGTACCTTTAAAAAAGTTCTGGTCCGGTCGCCGAATGAATAGGATGAAACAAACTCGTTAGCTTCGGATATGGGATGATTATAAACCAACGCCTTGGGGTTTTTAGTCAGATCTGTGATATAATCTATCAGCTGAAATTTTTCCGCAGCACCCAAAACCATATCAACTCCCGGTATTTCAGCTATTTCCTTTGGCTTTAATTGAGCGTAGCAACCCACAATGGTTACATAAGCATCCGGGGAAATTTTAAGGGCTTCTTTAACAATCTTTTTACACTTTTTATCTGCATTCTCGGTAACCGAGCAGGTATTGATCACAAAAACATCCGGTTTATCGATAAAATCAACAATATCAAAACCGGCCTTGCTAAAAAGACGGCTAATGGTTGAGGTTTCCGAATAGTTAAGCTTGCAACCTAATGTATAAAAAGCGACTTTCTTATTCATTTTAAGGTTGCAAATCTACGATTTTTGTTGGAACGTTGGAAAGTTGTAATGTTGTAAAGTTAGAAAAGCTCTAAAGGTGCTATTCGATGGGTCGTAATGTTTGAAGTTTTAACATTCCAGCTTTTAAACCTTTTAACATTCCAACAAAATTACTCTCCACTCCACCGGTAGCTCTCATGCTCAAGCCCGATCAGATCAACCACCCGGTTTACTACTGTCATCGCCACCTCTTCCACAGTTTTGGGTTTGCTGTAGAAGGACGGCACAGCGGGGCATATAATGCCTCCCGCTTCGGTTATGGTTTGCATGTTGCGAATATGGATTAGGTTCAAGGGCATGTCCCTTGCTACCAACACCAGTTTCCTTCGTTCCTTTAACATAACATCTGCGGCGCGGGTAACCAGGTCGTCCGAAATACCAGTGGCTATCCTTCCTAAAGTCCCCATGGAACATGGAATAATGATCATGGTATCAAACCTGGCCGAGCCTGACGCAAAAGGAGCCATGAAATCATTTTTGGAATAGATTTTAAAAGGAAGCTTTTCGTAATCGTCATTATCCAGCTCGAGTTTCCAAACTTGTTTGGCATTATCCGACATTACCACCGCCACATCATTTATCTGATCTTGCAGTTGGTGCAATTTCTCCAGTAATAGTTTAGCATAAATTGCACCACTGGCTCCGGTAATAGCGACTACAATCTTTCTTTTCATCATAATAGTCGACAAATCTAACAGATTTTTACGGGCACAAAAAAGGGTCGAATATAAATACTCGACCCTACATCTACCTATGAAAAACATGCCCTATGAGAGGGCAGTACAAATGTATAAAACTGTTTTCAAATATTAAACAATTTGATAATATTTTTTTAATCATTATTCTCAAAATTTTTCTCTATCAAAATCTGTATGATCCCATCAACCAAACCTAAACTTGGCACATACATATTTTTCATGTTGGCCCATTTCATTACTGAGATATAGATTTCGCAGGCTGGTATAATAACATCTGCGCGATCCTGGTTAATACCCAGTACATTAATACGGTCTTTTAATGAAAATGAATTCAGGTAATTATAAAGCGACTTCAGTTTAATAAAACTTAACGGCGCGTTGTTTTTTTCTTCGGATAGTTTATACAATTTGTTAATATTACCACCAGTACCGATGCCACTTATAGTCTTAAACGGACGGGAATGCTCACGAACAAACTCCCGCATTTCGTTCCAGGTTTCCTCCTTGTCCTGGTTATCAAGGATGCGGATAGTTCCTATATTAAACGACCGGGAGGCCAAAAGTTTCGCATCCGAAAAAAAGGATAATTCTGTACTACCGCCCCCCACATCAATATAAAGATAGTTTTTGCCTTTATCAATATTCTGTTCAGCATGATTGGCATAAATTATCTTAGCTTCTTTCTGACCCGTTACAATTTCCAGATCCAAATCGGCTGTTCCCTTAATTGTTCTCACTATATCCAGCCCATTTTTTGCCTCACGCATTGCCGACGTTGCATAAGCCATGTAATCAATTACTTTATAAACATCCATCAGGTTACGGAAAGCCTGCATGGTTTTAACAAGATCTGCCGCTTTTCGATCTGAAATATGCTGCTGCAAAAAAGCATCATCTCCCAAACGAAGAGGGACCCTTATCAGGGTATTCTTTTTAAACGAAACTGATCCATTGTTTTCAATAATATCAGCTATAAGCAGCCTTACGGCATTTGAACCTATATCAATAGCAGCGTATCTCAATTGAGTTAATTTTTATATTTCAGGTAATTATAAATGTCTATTTGCGCCCTGCAGGGTATCTCACTATTTGTTTTGTGATACTTGTTGGTATTGTGACTGTTTATTTCGCGGGACTTTGTGTTGTCTTCCAGTTGTAAATTAATAATATCCCTGATCTCTTTTTTCAGTTCTTCATCAAGTATCGGGAACCCAACTTCTACCCTGTTGTCAATATTCCTGGTCATAAAGTCGGCAGAAGTAAGGAAGATCAGTTCATCGCCCCCATTGCAATAAATATGCACACGTGCATGTTCCAGGTATTTATCCACTATGCTTATCACTTGAATATTTTCACTATAACCTTTTACACCTGGTATTAAGCAGCACATCCCCCGTACAATCATTTTAATTTTAACCCCCGCATTACTCGCCTGGTAAAGTTTTGCGATCAGCTGTTCATCAGCAAGGCTGTTCATTTTTAATATCATATAAGCTGGCTTACCCGCTTTCGCGCTCTTTATTTCGTTATCAATTAGCTTATAAATAGCCGGGCGCGAGTCGATAGGAGAAACCACCAAATGCTTTAAGCCTTTCGGTAAAGCATTTTGTTTTAAGGCCTTAAATACTTCTACAAGATCATTTGTAATTTTCTTGTTAGCCGTAAACAAAGTGTGGTCAGCATAAATCTTGCCTGTTTTTTCATTAAAATTACCAGTAGACAGGCAGGCATAGTGGGCCGCTTTGCCTTTTTCGGTTCGCGTAACCAAACATATCTTTGAGTGCACCTTGTAGTTGGCTATCCCATAAAGCACATTTACTCCTTCCTCCTCCAAACGGCTGCTATAGGTGATATTATTTTGTTCGTCAAAACGAGCCCTCAATTCCACCAGGCAATTCACCTTTTTGCCATTTTTGGCGGCATTGATCAAAGCATGTATCACCCGCGAATTATCGGCCAGGCGGTACAGGGCGATGCTTATTTCCTTAACTTTAGGGTCAATAGCAGCTTCCCGTAAAAAATGGATAATATAATCAAAGGACTGGTAAGGCGTATTTACCATGTAATCCTTTTTGGCTATCATGCCGATCAAACTTTTCCCAAATGATAAACCAGCGACAGCGAGGGTTGGATAAATTGGATATTCCAGCTCGGGCCGCCCAACATTTGGGAAAGCAATAAAATTCTTAAAATTATGATAACGGTTCCCCGGTATAAGGCTTTCGGCATGAAGGCCCATTTTGCTTACCAGGTACCCAACCATATCCAGCGGCATTTCAGTATCATACAAAAGGCGCATAGGCTTGCCTTTACGCCTTTTTTGCAGACTTTTGGTCAATGCATCAATAAACTTCTCGCTTACTTCCTTATCCAGATCAAGTTCCGCATCCCGGGTAAGCTGCAATGAGTAAGCCTCGATATTATCGTGATCAAAAATGAAGAAAATATCCTCGAGGGAGTAACGAATAATGTCGTCCAATAAAATAATGAATTTTAGGTTATTGGTTTCAGGCAGCACTAAAAACCGGGAAAGGTTATCAGGGATCTCGATCAGGGCGTACCTTGATTTTTTATCTTTGGTGAGTTTTACAAAAAAGTAAATGGCCCTGTCCCTTAATTCGGGTAGCGGAAGACTATCATCAAGCATGATAGGAACCAAGGTGGCCAGCAATCTTTCTCTAAAGTAACTTTTAACGAAAGCGCCCCGGGTTACGTTTAGCTGCTTATCGTTCAGTATAAATATCTTTTCCTCGGCTAATTGTTTAACAATAATATTCTCGTACAAATTATTGAACCTTCGTTCCTGCCTTACAACAATATTTTTTATCTGGTTTAATATTTTTTTAGGGTTGTAGCCCAATATTTCTTTAGCTTTTTCATTCAGATTGGATAAGCGGCTTAGGGTAGCTACCCTAACGCGGTAAAACTCATCCAGGTTAGAAGAAAATATAGCCAGGAACCTGATCCTGTCTATTAATGGCACAGTTGGGTCCGACGCTTCCTGCAAAACCCTGTCGTTGAAGTATAACCAGCTGATCTCCCTGTTTATTAAAGGTATCCGTTTAATGTCCATAAAAATGCGGCTGCAAAGCCTTCTTTACAAAACTGCTTATTTATTTGTTAAGTTAATATTAACTAAACTTTAAATAGCAATATTTTGTGCTTAATACTGCACATAAAAATTTAGCTGGTTTAATTAAATCTGTATGTTTATAAATACTATGTTAAAGTAAGCTACTTTTGTAACCTGATATAAAATCTTCAACTATGCCAACCTTCGATATCGTAAGTAAAATAGACGGTCAAACGCTCGACAATGCGATTAACACCGCTAAAAAGGAAATATTGAACCGGTATGATTTCAATGATTCAAAAAGCACCATCGAACTGGATAAAAAAACCAACCAGATAACCATAGTGACCGAAAATGATATGCGCCTTAAAGCCATTCAGGATTCCATCATCAGCCGCATGGTAAAACAACACCTTGACCCTTCTTCGCTGGATTCCGGAAAAGAGCAATATGCATCCGGCAATATGATACGCAAGGAAATAACGGTTAAAGAAGGTGTTGACAAGGAAGTGGCTAAGAAGATCGTCAAAAAAATAAAAGATAGCGGCTTAAAAGTGCAGGCCTCTATTATGGACGACCAGGTGCGCGTTCAGGCTAAAAAGATCGACGATCTGCAGGCGGTGATCAGCCTATGCCGCAGCGAGGATTTTGGTCAGCCGTTGCAGTATATTAATATGCGCAATTGATTTCGGATTTCGGATGTTCGATTTCGGATTTTGATAAAATTATAGGTAAAGGAATTAAAAATCCCGATTTAAACTTAGAACTTGAGGTTTTTGAACAGCCCTGCCTGCAATATTAGTTGTCAATTACCTTTATTCTCTTTCGCCATTTTACTGCTTCATACCAAATCACTGATACGAAACCTATTCCAACGCTGATTAATAACTGAGATAAATTTAAAGATTCGAATTTGAAGAACCTTGTTAAAGGTTTTATTAATAGCAGGAGACTTAATACGGCGACAGTTATACTGATAATCAGCAACACCAAATTATTTTTGTACTTTATAGTAGTAAAAATGGAATAGTAAAATGAGCGGTTCACTAAGGTTAACAATATGTTGGCTGCAATCAACAAGGTAAAAACCATTGTTCGTGTAAGCGCCTCGTCAAAACCCTTATACACCGCGTATTGGTAAGTAATTAAGGTTCCTGCGGTTATCATTAGTCCCTGTGCAATACTTGTTGCCAGCTCTTTCCAATTGAAAAAAGTGGTTGAAAACGGGCGTGGTTTTTGCCGCATAGTATGTTTTTCCATGGGTTCATTTTCATAAATGATAGAACAGGTGGGCCCCATCACCAGTTCTAAAAATATGATGTGTACCGGAGTGAAAATATTTGGATAGATCCATCCTAAGGCCAAAGGAATAAATACAGTTAGCACAATGGGAATGTGAATGGAGATGATGTATTGAATCGCTTTTTTAAGATTGGTGTATATCCTTCTTCCCATGGCCACAGCGTCTACCATTTTCGACAGATCATCCTCCAATAAGATCAGGGACGCAGCTTGTTTAGCGATCTCAGTTCCTTTTTTGCCCATAGCAATACCAATATGAGCAGCTTTTAATGCAGGTCCATCATTTACGCCATCTCCTGTCATGGCTACAATTGCATTTTTTGCCTTAAGGGCATTAATGATCTTTAGCTTGGCATCGGGGAACATCCTGGTAAATACATTAGTTTCTGCTACCCTTTCAGGCAATTCATTATCTTGTAATTCCATTAACTCATCGCCGGTTAAACTTTTCTCATAGCCTCTGAATCCAATTTGTTTGGCAATGGCGGCGGTTGTAGCAGCATTGTCGCCGGTAACGATCTTTACCCCAATGCCGGCTTTGTAAAAATCTTCAAATACCGATTGGATATTCTTCTTTGGCGGATCATAAAAGGCAACCAGGCCCTTAAATGTAAATTTAAATTGCTGCTGCTCTACAGGGAAATCATTTCCAGTAAAAACGGCTTCGCCAACGCCCAATACGCGATAACCATCAGTTGCGAGGGTTTTTATAGCATCCTCTATTTGTCGTTTTTCAGTTGAAGTAAGGGTAGATGTACTCATTAGTGCTTCGGGTGCACCTTTTGCCGCTATTATACGATTACCCCGGTCATTCTCAAATAGATGGGTCATCATTGGGGGCTTCCCTCCCAGTGGGTATTCGTGAACCATTTTGTATAGAGGCCTTTCATCCGCCTGTACCATTTTTGAATAGGCATCGTGCAGGGCTACTTCCATCAAATCAAAAGGGATTGGTTCACTGGCCCACATGGCAAGCCTGATGAGTTCTTTTTCACCCACACTAAGTTTGTCGTCCGCATTAGATATTTTTTTTGATCCGGCCACAAAAACCTTTGCCAGGCTCATTTTATTTTCGGTGATCGTTCCGGTTTTGTCCGTACATATCACCGTAGCACTGCCTAAGGTTTCAACCGTTTTCATTTGTTTTACCACAACGCCCATTTTCATTAACCGCCAGGCGCCAAGCGCCATAAATGTGGTAAACGCCACCGGGATCTCTTCAGGCAGAATACTCATTGCCAGGGTGAGTGCTCTTAGCAAACTATCTAATACGTTGTAGGTATGAAAATAATTTATCGCCCAAACAATGATAAAAACAACAGCTCCGGCAACCACCATTTTTTTTACAAAATTGTATATCTGTAATTCTAAAGGTGTTTTTTCTTCTTTGATATTTCCCAGGCTTTCGCCAATTTTTCCCAATTTGGTTTCAGCGCCAATAGCCGAAATAGTCGCAATGGCCAATCCACTGCTCACTGTTGTACCCTGGTATATAAGATTATCTCCGCTTGTTTTGTCCTTGTAAACGGGGAAGGATTCGCCGGTAAGTATGGATTCATTAACAGAAAAATCATTGGAGTGCACAATAATGCCATCAGCTGTGATAGATGTACCTTCTTCAATCATCAGGCTATCCCCAACAACCAATTCCTCGCTTTTAATTTGCACAACCTTGCCATCCCTGATAACGTTACAGGTTGGTTGTGTAAAGCGTTTTAACTTTTCGAGTGCGTTGCGGCTTTTTGAATCCTGGTGCAAAGAAATGGCAGATACCAGCACAATAGACGAAGCAAGAAAGATACCATCCCCTGTATCTCCGCTTATAAAATATATGATAGATGCTAATAACAGTAATATGACCATCGGCTCTTTTGCCAGGCCTTTTATGGCTCCAAAAACAACGTTCTCCTTTTTATAAGTTACGCTGTTAAAACCATATTTTCTTCTCGAATTAAGTACCTGCTCATTGGTTAAACCTTTTATGTTGAAATTATTTGCAGGCATAATTAAGTATTATTTAATTAAATAATGTTTTGTAGTATTCACAACGGATCATAGATTATCGTTAACAGGGACTACCTGTATAACAACAACTCCAATAACATCTGTTAATACATTGTTAACGGTTGTGCCATATGGTATAAGGCCATCTCCAGGCCTCGATCCAGCTTATAGATATCAGGGTAAGTGATCAATATGCCCTGCTGCATTTCGCAGGTGAGATAAGTTATTTTTATCGGAACCGCTTTCTTTAAACTGAAGTTTTTAGTTTGACGGGTAACGATAGCTTTATGCACGGCGGGTATCTTTGCAGCGGCCCCGTCATATTTTAATAAGAGCCCGGCTAATTTTTCAGCCTGCTCTACCCTTACGCACCCATGACTAAAATCCCTTTGCTGCTTTGCAAATAAATGCTGTTCGGGGGTGTCATGCAGATAGATGTCGTAAAAATTCCGGAACCTGAAAACAATCAATCCCATCGAATTATCGCAGCCTGATGATTGTGTGGCATAATACCCATCCGGGTTTTTTTGTATCCATTTTAATTTAGCTTTGTTGGGTTCTATAAAATTTCCCTTACTATCGTAAATGGTAAAATGGCTGTTTTCCAGGTAGGATATATTCTTTAGGGCCTTTGGCAATAGCTCATTAACAAATATCTTTTTGGGTACCCTCCACTCGGGTGAAGTTGTAAAGAAAGTAATGGCACTTTGTAACGCAGGGGTAGGATTGTCGGGTTTACCTACAACTACCTTAAACTGGTAGGTGGTATCCGTTTGATGAAACTTTAGAGTGTAAGAAGGTATATTAATATGAATATATGTGTCACCTCCTACTTCCGCCCAACGAAGACGTTCCATGTTGATAGCCATTATTCTTACATCACTTTCGGGAACTTCGTAGCAGTCATCCTGGTATTGGCCGGTTAACAGGCGCATGTGATCCTGCAGATCTGTGTATTCTTTTGATTTAGGTTGTACGCTTAACACTGCAGTCATAAAGTTTTTTTGTTGCAATGCTTCTAACAATACATCTTCGGCGCAAAAAGAGTTTATATCCCCCTCATCTATTAAACTTTCAGCATAATCAGGGTTTAGCCGTCCGTAATGGAGGTGGTTCGTAAAGGCTATCATGGCGTCCGTAAGCATAATATCGAACCGTGCCTTTTCAATATTCCTGGTTTTACCATAGTAGGTTGTTAGGTTGCGAAGTGTGTTATACAATAATTCCTTCGGATGATAATCAGCATGGTTTAAACCATATTGCAAAACACAATCCAGTAATAGCATCCCTTCTGATGCATGCGTCTTTACGCTATCAGGAGCTATCCATGCCAGGCGATACCCTACTTGTTTATAAAAACGCTCAACCGTTGATGGGTAATACATATCCTTTTGATAGGCCCTGATCAATAGTTGTACAGAGGCAGAAACAGATGTATCCGCTGATTTTGAAGCGATTACCCTAAAAGGCAAGTACCATAGAATGATAAATATGCAGTAAAACACATACCTGGTTTTGCGTGCTTCCGGGCGGAGATTTAATTTGACCTGCGTTTTCATGATCCATTAATTTGATGGTATAAAATTCCGGGTTAACGGGCATTTAAATAATGACCATCATCACTTTGTATACTGATAGTCCACCGCATTATCTAAAAACAAAAAGCGCTCGCGTATTAGCTATGCGGCGCTTTAAGGTATTAATCAGGGGCTCTTTTTTATTGTTGGGATTTCAGTTTATTTTCCACCATTACGCTTTCTACAAGGGCAAACAATTCCTGTTTTACTTCACGGTATTCGCGAATCAGATTAGTCATTAAGTATTCTAACTTTACCTGGTTCACGGTTAACTCGTCAGCGTTTTCCGGGATAATGTCTTCTGTCATCAGCTCAACATTTTTGAGTTGTTCAGTGATCAGCAAATCAGCCTGACACTCTTCCTTTTCAAGCTTTAACAAGTTTTTGCCGACATATTTAAGTTGGTCAATATGCACAGGATTGCACAGGCGTACAAAATAATCATCAAGCAAACGGTGGAGGAAAGCGGTCTCGATTTTAAAAAATTCGATATCAGAAGCCCAGCGTCTGTCAATAACATAATATTGCAGTGAGCGGGCTGACATAGACGTTATAGTTCCCATAACCAAATGATTTATAGATATAAAAGTCAATACTTTGTTAATTCAGCGGTATGACTTTAATCAGTTTAAAATGTGATATTGATCATTATTATAAATAATAGAAATTCTATCTCCAGCAAAAAAAGGTTACTTCCTTGTGGCCTTGATCATTTTCCTGTAAAACCATCGCTTAGCTAATTCAGCTGAAATAATATAACACGCAATAATCAGCAACATCCATCCATAATAGGATATTGGCAACCTTGTAAATCCAAACCAAACGGCCATCGGCGTTAGCGGTAAAACCAATACCAGCAGTAAAATAAACACAGTGGCAATTGACAGGTACTTGCCAGGCAGGCTCTTAAAAAATGGCATCCTGGTACGTACCACCAACACAATTAATGTAGCCGAGATCACTGACTCGATAAACCAGCCTGTTTGAAATACTTTTTCATTAGCGTGTAAAATGAATAGCAGCACACCAAAAGTAAGATAATCAAACACAGAGCTTAACAGGCCAAAAGTGATCATGAAGCGCCTTATGAAACGCAAATCCCAATGCTGGGGCGACTTGATGTTTATTTCGTCCACCCTGTCTGTGGCTATCGCCATTTCCGGGAAATCGGTTAACAGGTTGGTCAACAGTATCTGCTTGGGCAACAGGGGTAAAAAAGGCAGAAAAAGAGAAGCGCCGGCCATGCTGAACATGTTGCCAAAATTGGCGCTGGTAGCCATAAAAATATATTTCATGGTATTGGTAAACGTTTTACGGCCCTCTATAATGCCGTTGGCCAATACATCCAGTCCTTTGCTTAATAAAACAATGTCGGCTGCTTGCTTGGCAACATCCACAGCCGTATCTACCGAAATGCCCACATCAGCGGTATGCAATGCCGGTGCATCATTAATGCCATCACCCATAAAACCAACCACATTGCCTGCTTTTTTCAACATCAAAATAATACGCTCCTTTTGGTTCGGTTCCACTTCTGCAAAAATATCGGTTATCGGCGCCTTGTGCATTAAGGCCGCGTTACTCATCTTTTGCATATCGGCCCCGGTTATTATTTGTGGATCTTTTATGCCGATTTGCAACGCCAGGCTTTTTGCCACCAGTGCATTATCGCCGGTAATAAACTTCAACTTAACACCAAGATCATTCAGTTGACCGATAGTTTCGGCTACGTTGGCTTTTAGGGGATCAAATAAAGTAATAAAGCCCAAAAAAACCATGTCCTTTTCATCATCCTTTGTAAAAGAAGACGAGGCATTAACAGATTTGCAGGCAACTCCTAAGGTGCGGAAACCAGCTTCGCTGAATTCTTCGTACTGCTTCATAATGGCAGTTTTACTCTTTTCAATGCCGGTTATTTTACCATCAGCGTTTTCAACCTTGCTGCATACGGATAAAATTGCAGTTAATGCTCCTTTGGTAATGGCGAGTTTCCCGGTTTCATTCTTTACTACAACGGTTAGCCGTTTACGAATAAAATCATAAGGTATTTCTGACTGAACGGTAAACGTTTTTGTCGGCCCCTTATAACCTGAACAAATAGCTTCATCGATGGGGTTGTGAAAGCCCTGCTGCATGGAGGCGTTTACCCATGCATATTCCAATACTTTGTCGCTGTGTTTACCATCAATGGATAAAGTATCCTTCAGGTTTACTTTGCCTTCAGTGATCGTGCCTGTCTTATCCGAGCATAGTATATTCATGCTTCCAAAGTTCTCAATTGATGATAAGCGCTTAACAATTACCTGCTGGGTGGCCATACGCCTGGCTCCCGTAGCCAAATTGACGCTTATAATCGCGGGCAACAATTGAGGGGTAAGCCCTACGGCAAGTGCAAGAGAAAACAAAAAGGAATCGAGCACCGGTTTATGCAACAATACATTTATCGCAAAAATAATGATCACCAATAGCAGTGTGATCTCCATCAGCATATAACCGAACTTGCGTATCCCTTTTTCAAAATCCGTTTCTGGCGCCTTCGACTGTAAGCCTTCGGATATCTGGCCAAATTCAGTGTTCTTTCCTGTTTTTATAACCAATACCTTTGCTTTTCCGCTGGTGACATGGGCCCCCATAAACAAGGTATTGCTTCTTTTGGCCAAGGGCGTATCAACAGGCAATACACCGGGGGTCTTTTCTACAGGGTAAGTTTCACCCGTAAAGGCGGCTTCATCAATGAACAGTTCCTGCGATTCCAGGATCAAGCTGTCGCCTGGTATGATATCACCGGCGGATAACACCACAATATCCCCGGGAACCACTGCTTCAATTACTGTCGCCTTTATCTTTCCATTCCTTAAAACGTCGCAATGCACTTGTACCATCTTTAATAATTCCCGTACGGCATCCGCCGCACCTTTTTCCTGCCAGAAACCAAGGAAACTGCTGATCAATACAATAATCAGGATGATAACCGTATCCGCAACATCCCCTAATCCTGCAGATAACAAGGCCGCTACGATCAGCATGATGGTAACGGGGCTTTTAAACTGTGACAGGAACAAAAGAATAGCCGAGGATTTAGAACTATCTTGTATGACGTTTGGGCCATACTGCTTCAGTCGCTTAGCGGCCTCTTTATCATCGAGGCCATTTTGACTGCAGGATAATTTGGCTAATGCTTCTTCCTTGCTTAAATGCCAGAAACTTTTATACGGATCGGACTCGGTTTCCATTTGAATAGGGGGTTTTATAATTAGGGAAAGATAAGTAATTGTCTGAATCAGTACCGATAATTATCGGGGTTAAAATTATCAGGGTTCTTTTTGCGTCAATTCTAAATTCGTTAACTGTCCGTCCGTCCGGGTGTCCTCATGTATCCGTCCGGTCGCGTGTTGCACCGTTGATCTTCGCACTGTGCAGGGGGTTATCATCGCTTCATTCGCCTTGTGTAGTTAAAAAGGAGTGGCTTCGATTGTTTCAGAATTTTTCCGGCCTGTCATATTCAATCTTTTTAACATTAAACTTTGCATAACTGAAGTCCTCATTTTTTAATCTCCAAATTGCTTCAATTTTAGTTGGTACAACCATCCCATTCATTTCTTTGTAATCATATAATTTACCGATCCATGTTTCTAATTTTCCCTTGCTCATGTATCGTTGTGTTTCAACTTGGGTAATCTCCCCGGCATCATTAAAAGTTACTATATAAAATAATGACAGGCCATTATAATTGAATGTTAATTTCGACGTGTGATCATTAATTGGCGTCCATTGCAATTTCTCACCGGGCAATAAATTTGTAGGGAACCATACACTTTCAGCAAGCCAGCGAAGTAATTCCCCCTGGTTAAATTCGTCCCCCTTGCCATCCACAACAGGGTATAAAGAGAAAAGTGAAACAACAAGTCTCCCCCTATCAGCAATATACATATCCCTTGCTGTAAACATTGAGGTTTCCCCTTTCCATATAAAACCAGGCTTTTCAACAGTAAAATACTGCTCTCCTTTTATGTTTATCCAATCTTTATCCAGGCCGGTTTTAAATTGCCCGTCATATGTCAACCTTACATAGCTGATATAAGGTTGCCCCTCTTTTAATACATGTTTAAAATAACGTTGTACCGGTTCCGGCAAATCGGATAGTTGCGTATAATTAAATATTTTGCCGGAAATATGCTTGGATTGGGCAAATAGCTTCTTTACCTGTTTAGTAAATTGGATAGTTAAGTTTATTTTCCCGGCAATAAACGTTATCAGGAGGAGTCCGAGTATGGAAAGGGTAATTATCATGGTTCTTTTATATTTCATTTTTCATTTCAGGTTTGGTTATTTTACTGTTGCCATTTACTTTTTATATAAATTTCTAACTTGTGGTAACAACGCTACAAAAATAATAGCAACAGCAAAAAACATATAGAAGGTATGCAGCCAATGAACGGCATGAAGAAACATCATTTGGAGCTGTATCCAAATAATTAATGCAAATGCGACATAAATAGTGTATGCCCACGACCAGTGCATATCTTTGAAGAAATTAACGTTCTCTGCAAGTTTGCTCTCTGGCTTTTTTAATAGCGCAAATATTAACAGGGCTGGGGCAAGGCCAAGTAGGGTAAACAAAATAATTCCCGGTATCAAAAAACTATGAAAAGGCGATTGATCCAACACTGACAAAGGCATTCCAATCAATGCGCCTGTAGGTGAAATAATCAACACTCCACCGCCCCCAATTGCTCCCAAACCAAGAAAGGCCAGCAAAAAGAGAAGAATATTTCGAGTTGCTTTTATTGTCATGATCACTTTTGTTTGCGTAAATGAAATGATTAAATTAATAAGTGTACCCGAGCTTTTTAACAAATTATAGTATGCATCTATCGCTGATCGGAATCAAATAAATCTGTATTGAGCAAATGTTTTTGACCCCCAAAAGTATATCACAATTGCAACTGTCAGCATTAACAAAATAGCAAAGATAAATGGATCGTAGTTTGAACCATTATTTGGGATCAGGAACGGGCTTAGATTGATCATTGTATGAAAGAGAACCATTGCAAAAACACTTTTGCCTGTATTGTTGAATAGCCAAACCATAATTATCCGTAAAAAAACAGTTGCCATGCATTGCCATACAATCCAATTCGTTGTGTAATGCATTTGGTAATATGGAATAACATGCCATATTGCCCAAATAACACCAACAACTATACTTGCTTTAAATGCCCCGTACTTTTTTTGCAAAGGGTCGGTGATATAACCGCTCCAGCCAACCTCCTCGCCAATGGCGCCAATAAAAAATACAAAGAAAAAAAAGAAAATTGATACAAGAGATGTCTGAGCTTCGGGTAGCATTGTCCCCATCATGCTCCTGTACCAATAAGAAAGCACTGTTATGACTGGCATTAGAAAAACAATTGGTATGTACCATTTTTTGTCTTTGATTTTTTCAAAGTCGCAGGTTAGTTTCAATAGGCCTTTAACTCCCCCGGTTTTTCGTTCTTTGTAAACAAGAATTGTTGCCGCTAATAAAGGGCAGAAAGTCATTAGTGCGCTTATCGGGAGTTTTGCAGGAAGTATTTTTAATAAATCACCTGCCAGGCCACCCAGTACCCAAAAGGGAATAGAAAGCACAAAAACAAGCAAAAAGAATTTGAGTGGTGACTTATTTTTTGGTACGCTGTTATCCGTGATCATGTGTTGTTAAATTTAAGTGCTGAGGCTTCTTAATTCAAAAGCCGGTAAATGGTTATGCTACTAATAATCATTAAAATAGAGGTATAGATCAGCTTGGTATACCTGGCCAACCAATTTGGAAGATAAATATCAAAATTGTCTTTTGTTGAATTTGAATATTTGCGGGCAATAAGCGTTAAGGGGCAAAAGAATTTAAACATCAGCAAGGTTATACCTTCCATAAATACTAAGCCATAACCAACCCAAAGCCATACATTAAGCTTATTTATTATTACTGTATAAAGCATGTAGAAAATAACAAAATTGAAGAATACCCATATCAGGGTGTGGATGACTTTGATCAGCGTTAATTTACTTTCACTCTGCATATTGCAACACCGGTTAGCTGTAGTACTTGTTTACAATAATCTTATCCAATTTTTCTATTTGCCAGGCGGCTAAATGCAAAATTGCAAATTAAGCTATGCCCAAAAAATGATACCCGTCATACCTGATAAAAATTGGTTATTGACTAACCGGCACCAAATGATTTCTTAATGATCATTTTTTGAGGGGAAATGGGGAGTGTCCGTCCGTCCACCTGTTCAAGTTAAAACCGTCCGTTACATCACCAGCACAGCCGCGCCATTGATCTTGCCATTGCGCAAAGCAGCCAATGCTTCATTCGCTTGGTGCAGTTGGAAAAGGGTGGTTTCTGTTTTTACAGGTACTTGTGATGCCAGTGCAAGAAACTCGTGTCCGTCCTTCCGTGTTAGGTTTGCCACCGAACGGATCATCCTTTCTTCCCATAAAAGCTCATAAGGAAAGGACGGTATGTCGCTCATATGTATGCCACCGCAAATTACGCTGCCGCTTCTGTCCACATCCTTCAGGGCTTTTGGAACGAGCTGCCCTGCCGGTGCGAAAATAATAGCAGCATCCAGCAACTCGGGTGAAGCGGTAGTAGAATCACCTGCCCATACAGCACCTAAACTTGTGGCAAATGCCTGGGTTTTAGTATCCCCATCACGTGTAAAAGCATATATTTCCTTACCCTGGTGCCGGGCCACTTGAATAAGGATATGAGCGGCTGCGCCGAAACCGTAAATCCCCAGTCGTTTAGCATCCTGCCTTACCATACTATAGGAACGATAACCGATAAGGCCTGCACAAAGCAGTGGCGCTCCGGAAGGATTGCCATACATGGAGGCGAGGGGGAAGCAATAGTCCTGGTAAGCTACGGTGTATTCAGCGTATCCCCCATCCATTGTATAACCCGTAAACAGGGCATTTTCGCATAAATTCTCTTGATTCCTGAGACAGTACTTACAATGCCCGCAGGTATAGCCCAGCCAGGGGATGCCAACAAGATCGCCTAACTTTAATTTGGTTGCTTCAGTACCCAGTTGTGCAACTGTTCCGACAATTTCATGCCCTATAATTAGCGGAAGCTTTGGATGTGAGAGCTCACTATCCATAATATGCAGGTCTGTACGGCATACACCGCACGCGATGATCTTAACCAATACCTGTTGTGCAGCCGGTACAGGCATAGGAAGTATTTTACTGACCAATGGCCGGCCCTGAACTTCCATTACCATGGCCTTCATGTTAGCGGGCAGTGCTTCAGCATTCATTTCTCAGTCTAATTAATAATGATAAAAAACCTAACGGGCGTTTATTAATATAATTATCAAATACCCGGGAATGTTTCAAGTTCCAGGCGACAACAACTGATGCCCCGAAAAATACTCCCTTACAAAGGCATGCTGCTGGTTATCTGTCATTTTATCAGTTTCTTTAATTTTGATCTTTATATTGGCGAAACGATGATCTGCTTTCAAAGTGTTCAATAACTCCACTTTCGCGTCAGTGGGCCCAAAAAGAAGTACCTCATTGTAGTTTCGTATTGTCGCTCCTAATTGTTTATAATAATCTGCCTGCTCATGCTGCTCTTTATTGTGCATAAGGCTTTCTCCTTTTGCAAGGGTTTGTTCTTTTGCTTCGTGAGTGAATTTTGAATCAATGGTTTTTGTTCTAATGGGATCAGCTGTAAATTCCATTAAGTTGGCATTTTGATGATCCATCCAAATACCTAAACAATTTGCTGTTGTCATGATGTTTTTGTATTAGTTATTAATTTTATAATACCCCGAAAGGTAAATTTACGGCCTTCGTTTCACCGGATTCCGATAATACAAAGCTGTAGATCGAGTTGGGTTTAAACAATGATGGTCGTCATTTCCTGGTTCGTTTCCAATCTTTGGAATTAGCATGTAATTATTTATTAAATAAAATTGTAACCTTAGGGGTTACCCTAAATATTGAGGACGGCAATGTGTTCGATGTTAATCACTGTTGTCCGATAAAAGATAAAAATAAGAAAAAAAACAGGGGCCGGGGCCCCTGCATAGTTTAACTTTGAAGTTACCACACCTAAAAGCAGACTATGCCCAAAAGTACATTTTTTACCGGACAGCCGATATTCAATC
>JANYAB010000205.1 GCA_025355225.1 Bacteroidota bacterium | reverse complement strand
TGTTTATTTCAATTAAGAAGTACTCCACATTTCAATCGAAAAGTATACCACTGAAGTGAAAATAGAATGAGAAT
Source organism: Bacteroidota bacterium (assembly GCA_025355225.1). GTDB lineage: Bacteria > Bacteroidota > Bacteroidia > Sphingobacteriales > Sphingobacteriaceae > Mucilaginibacter. The sequence continues at coordinate 2,225 of JANYAB010000205.1, read as the reverse complement.
AAAATCTCATTTTTAACACATGATAAGTATGCATACAAAACTTGAAATTATTATTAGGAGTCACCGTGATGGCATTAGTCATCGACAAATATCGCGAGATTTGCAGATCAACCGTAAGACAATAAAGAAGTGTATTGAAGATTATGAGAATCTTCAAAAAGGATTGGTTAATCCGGAAACGGCCCTATCGACCTTTCTGTCAATTCCTCCAAGTTATTGCGTTGGGACAAGAAGCAAAGTTAGATTGACTCAAGAGGTCCAGACAGTTATCGATGGTTTGCTTGAGGAAAACATCAGTAAAGTTCAACGTGGTATGCGCAAGCAAATCATGAAGAAGATAGATATATTGGAATTGCTTCATGATCAGGGCTTCGCTGTTGGCTATACCACCGTGTGTAATTATATCAGGGAAAAACAAGGAAAGACAGCCATCAGTCAGGAAGCATTTATCCGTCAGCAGTACCTACCCGGATCAGCCTGTGAGTTTGACTGGGGGGAGATAAAACTGAGCATTGAAGGACAAGTTTGCCGTTTTTACATTGCCGTATTTACCTCTGCGTACAGCAATTATCGCTATGCGGTCATTTACAGTCGCCAGGATACTCTGTCGTTTATGGAATCCCATGTTTTATTTTTTAAGCATATCGGGGGTGTTTATCACCAGATGGTTTATGACAATATGCGCGTAGCGATTGCCAAATTTATCGGCAAACATGAGAAGGAACCTACCCAGGCCTTGCTCCAGATGAAGGGACATTACCGGTTTGACCACCGTTTTTGTAATGCCTACAGTGGAAATGAAAAAGGGCATGTTGAACGCAGCGTGGAATATATCAGAAGAAAAGCCTTTGGTTCTAAAAGCGACTTTGCCAATCTTGACCAGGCACAGGAATATCTGGAATCAATTGTAGGCAAGTTAAATCAGGTCAAACAGCAACTAACAGGGCGCACTGCAATGGAGATGTTTGCGGAAGAGAAAAAGTTGCTGTGGCCATACACCGGACAGTTGGCATGTTCGGGTTCAGAGCAGCTAAGGGTCGATAAATATGCCACGATAAGCTACTGCACCAACCGTTATTCGGTATCTGACAAGCTGGTTGGGTGTTTTGTTGATGTTAAAGTATTTAGTCATAAAATCGAGGTTTACTTCGAAAACAAGCTTGTAACATCTCATCAGCGCGATTACGGCAAACACGTATGGATCATCTGCATTGAACATTACCTGGATACCTTCAGGCAAAAGCCCGGGGCATTGAATGGAAGTGTTGCCCTATCGTGCAGTCCATATCTGAAAAACCTATATGAGCAATTTTACCTGGGTGCCCCGCGTGACTTTATTGACCTGCTCCATTACTGTCGTGAACATATAATAAGTGAAGAAAAACTGGAAGCCACCGTGTCCCGATTGGTAGATCTTTGTACCCAAGAGATAACCACTGAAAAGCTAACGGCTCTTCTGGGCAATAAACCAAGGGAAGATGCCAAACCGATTGCCGTAAATAACCAAACGGCTTATCTTGCCCAGGAACAACTCAAACAGGTCACCGCGTTACTAATGAATTAAAACAATCAAAAAATGAAACTTCAAAACGAAATAAAAGCACAAATTATCCGGTACAGCAAAGAACTCAGGCTACCTGTTTTCCGCAACGAGTTTGAACAAGTGGCACAGGATGCGGCCAAAGAAGGGGCAGACTATGAAACATTCCTTCTGCAGTTAATGGAACGGGAATATGATACCCGGTTGGAAAACCGAAAGAAAGCACAAATCCGGCTGGCAGGTTTTCCGGCCAGACTGCATTTACATGATTTAAAGCGGGATTTGCTGCCTGTTGATGCAGCAGAAAAACTTACCTTACTCGAACGGCTTGACTTTGTAGCCAGTGGACGAAATATCATACTGGCAGGAAATCCTGGAACAGGCAAGACCCATATTGCCATCGGACTTGGACTGAAAGCCTGTCAGCAGGGGTATAAGGTTTATTTTACCACCGTTCACGGACTGCTCACACAACTGCGCGAATCACACGCACAGCGTACCCTGCGGCAAATGGAACTGAGGTTTGAAAAGTATGATCTGGTAATCTGTGATGAGTTTGGCTATATCTCTTTTGACAAACAAGGAGCTGAACTGCTGTTTAATCACCTCTCGCTTCGGGCAGGCCGCAAGTCAACCATTGTAACGACCAACCTCGGATTTGACAGATGGGAAGAGATCTTCGGTG
>JANYAB010000204.1 GCA_025355225.1 Bacteroidota bacterium | reverse complement strand
TAATAATTGTAATTAATAACGCAAATATAAAAACACTTGCTATTGCTGTTTCAACACTTTTAAAAGGATAGGATGAAATTTTTCGTATGTTGGAAAAAGGATTACCCCATTTTGCTAAAAAATAAACCATAGGTTGCACCTGTCCATAAGGCGAACGGTTAATGATGTCTTTAGCTACCCCAATGATCTTAAACTGTTGACCATAAAAGGTTATGTAGTTTTCTGTGGGTTTTTTCATGGTCATAAAATCAGCTGCTGCCTGGTTGATGATCACAGCTGATGAATCGGAAAGGAATGACGGTGAGAAATCCCGGCCTGCGCTAAATTCCCAACCAATGGTTTTGCCATAATCGTATGAAATATCCTCCTGGCTGAAATTGGCATCCAGGTTAGGGTCTTTTCCAGTCCATGCGATCCCGTTAGTTGTACCAGCAACTTTGTTAGGTGGAGCATCTGCTTCGGCCATTTCAGTTATCGTACCGTTGCTCGTAAGGGCCTGTTTTATCACATTAAAATGTTGGTGGAGTTCAATAGTTCGGACGGGCATGGCAACCAATCTGTCCTGGCTATAGCCTATAGGGCGATCTTTGGCAAAAAGTATCTGTCGGATAACGACGATGGTACCGATGATTAGCACAATAGAAACTGTAAACTGAAGTACCACCAGTACTTTACGCGGAGCCGAAGCCAGCCGCCCCACCCGGAACGCCCCTTTCAATACCTTTACAGGTTTAAATGACGACAGGTAGAGTGCCGGATAACTGCCGGTAATAATAGCGGTGATGAAACTGAGGCCAATGCCGGCGAGCCAAAACACAGGGCTGTTCCACGGAATAACGATATGTTTACCGGCGAGCTCATTAAAAGCCGAAAGGCTTAATTCTACCAGCAGTAACGAGGCCAAAAATGCCAGCAATACACAAAGTAGCGATTCACTGTAAAACTGGTATATCAATTGGCTGCGGGATGACCCAATTGCCTTGCGAATACCTACTTCGCGCGCGCGTTTCTCAGACCTGGCTGTACTTAAGTTCATGAAATTAATACAGGCCAGCAGCAGTACAAACACCCCTACAATGCCAAAAAGCCACACATATTGTATTTCGCCGCCGATATTTTTTCCGTCCTTAAACTCGCTGTACAAATGCCATTTACTCATTGGCTGCAGGAACAGCACCGGTTTTGTTTTAGCTGAAAGCGGTTTTAAGTGCCGCAGCGTTTCATCTCTGATTTTTAAAGACACCTCGCCGAGGTCGGCATTATCAGCTAATTGAACATATAAATTAACAATGCCGTTCCCCCATGGCTCGCGCATTCCGCTCAATCTATAATCTGTCGCATAGCGGTCCCAGCAACCAATAAAAGCCGTACCGGCAAGCGTGGTATTTTCAGGCAGATCTGCATAAACGCCGGCTACTTTCAGGTTACTCAGATTATTCAGCTTCAGCACTTTAGATATTGGGTCCTTATTCCCGAAAAATGCCTTGGCTGTCGACTCGGATATTAATATCGATGATGGGTCCTTTATAGCATCGCGCCTGCCCTCGAGCATATGGAGTGTGAACAGATCCGGGCCGCCGGATTCCATAAAGACCCCTTGTTCAGTCAATTTTTTGTCGCTTAAACCCAGTATATAATCTCTCGGGAGCGTCGACATTGCTACAGACTTAAAATCACTGCCATAGTTTTTGCGCAGCTCGGCTGCCAAAGGGTACGGTTGATAGAACGAGGTTTTCACTTCGCCATTATTGGTAACATTTTGTATTACCTGGGCTATACGGCTATAATTACTGTGATACTTATTAAATGATACTTCATCCAAAACCCACAAGCTGATTAGCATTACCACTGCCATACCCACTGCAAGGCCACCTATATTAATAAGCGACAATGCCTTATTTTTAATAAGGTTGCGCCAGGCAATTGTTAAATAATTTCTGAGCATAGGATTTCGGGAGTGACTAATATAACTAATTTGTTAAACTCTTCTTTACACAATTCCTGAAAGGAAGCATAGAGCTATAAACTTACGGTTATTACTCCGTTTTCAAACTTTTAACCGGGGTGGTAAGTGCAGTTTTTATAGGGCACAAAAAAAGGAAACAAACGTAATTGTTTGTTTCCTTTAGTAGCCCGTAGGGGAAACCAATTTTGGCTGTAACCCACTGGTTATCAATATCATTTTAAGCTGAAATGTCCTGACTCTCCGAATTACTCACTGCAACCATTTTTGCCAGTTTGTAGCTGTAAACCGTTACACTAAGGTAGGTAAAATTATCCTAAATTTAAACAAGCACAAGGAATGGCTTTTCGTTAACAATCAATTGTTTGGTAGTCCCCTTGGTTTCCTGGTGTGGTATGGTGACGTTTTGAGCAAAAGCAGGTGCCATCAGAAGTGTAAACAGCGTGACGATCAGGTTTTTTTTAAAGACATATTTCTTTATTTTAGGGCAATGTTTACAAGATAGCCGTTATTTTGAATTAAGCGGATGATAGCTTATCCTCCCGATAGACCGCCACATCGCCAGTTCCTCTTTATATCTGTCATTAATTACTTCGCAGTTGGTATCAATGCGCATAGTAGGCCTTTCTGTCAAATTGTAGGTCGGCCACTCAGGAACGCCCTTCGCAGCAGGCTTACCTGTCCTTGCGAAAGTCGTCCATAGCTCTGCCATATGATGGGACGCAACGAAGCGCTCAGGCTTGCTCCCGCTTAAGAACCCGGGCTGTGCACCCGGCACTTCGTTATTGAATTTGAATGTGATGTCCATGGCATGCGGCGTACCAAAAGGATAGTCAGTACCAGGAACCTTCGCCTCAGATTTATAACCAAAATTATAAAGGTATACCGGGGCGCCATGTTGTTCCGATTTCCTTTCTGCGATGGCAATAGTGCCAAGCCCCATCATATTGATCGATTTAACTGCCATCCAGATATCACTTGCCGATGCTTTCGGCCTGGTCCTCCTGTACGTCTCAATTATTTTTTGCGTATCAGCACCGAACTCGGGTTCAAATTTTGCTTGCAATGCTTCAAATGTAAAATCGTTTTTCAGCGCACCGGTATCATGTGAATACATCGCAAAAAATGCCCATTCATCTTCGTTCCAGCCGGTCATCAAGGGCTTATCTTTTGATATTTTCGGTGCAAAGGGATCGAAAGGGTCATGAGGCAGCGCTACGCCGTCCACTACCGGTGCAAAGTTGTTAGGAACGAACCCCACCACACCGTGTTTGTGAATGTACTCACTGTTAGCCATAAGTCGGGGGACCTTATTTTGAACATCGATCAGATCTTTTACGGGGACATCAAGTATTTTCTTCCAGTCCTTTGGATCGATATTTAGTTCCCTGAATACCAGCTTCGTCATCTCGATTGCGGCTTCTTTCGGCAACATTCTAAGGCCAGGGCCGCTTTCAATGGAGGCCTTATTAAAGTAGGGTACTGCTGCCGGCATAGCATATAAACAGCTTGTTTTTGCGCCACCGCCTGATTCGCCCCAGATCATCACATTATTAGGGTCGCCTCCAAAAGCTGCAATATTCTTTTTTACCCATTTTAAGCCATCGACAATATCCAAAAGGCCATTATTACCAGAACCGGCATATTCCGGGCCTGCAATATCTTCCAGATATAGAAAAGCCATCAGCCCTAACCGGTGGTTTGTTTCCACAACGACTACATCAAAGTTTTTTGCAAGGTTCGTTCCGTCCTGACCGGGTGCCGCGCCGGAGCCGTTGGCAAAGCCGCCACCATGGTTATAGACCATGACCGGCCGCTTTTTGCCGTCATTAGCGGGTGTCCAGATATTAAGAAACAAGCAGTCCTCCCTTGAGGAAGGATTGAAAGTATCGCCCTGAATGGCGGGTGGCCCGAACTCCAATGCGTCCCTGACACCCTGCCACGGCTCCAGTTTTGCGGGCCTTTTAAACCTTCTGTCACCTGATAGCGTCCCTGCATAAGGAACGCCTTTAAATAAACAAACACCGTCCTTTTTCATGCCCCTAAGTTTGCCTTCAGAGGCCTCAGCTATTACAAAATCGCCCTCAGCCAGAACTGAAGAACTGGCAAATTTTGGTAGAGTGATGGCAGCTGTAACAAGTGACAGCTGGCCTAAAAATTTCCTTCTGCTTGACATATACCTATCTATGTATTAAAATTTCTGATTTGAACCAAGAACAATTCTGTGTTAATTCTTTGTTTTTTGCGCCCCATCCCAATGCTCTGCAAGTTTTCCATTTTCTATGCGAAACATGTCGAACCATGTGGATATATATGTTTTTGTGCTGTCTGCCGGGTCGGGCAATTTCGCAGCAAAGCTTATCACAACCAGGTCTCCTTCTGCGATTATAGCAACTACAGGCGCCTTTATTGTATCCACAATTGGTTGAGGTTTTGCAAATTTTGAAAATAACTCAACAAATCCTTTTCTTCCTGTTGGAACATTGGGATTATGCTGCATGTAGTTTTCGGCAAGATATTGCTCTGCCAGTTCAATATGCCCTGCTTCCAGCATTTCACGCCAGCAATCGTACACTAGCTTTTTATTAGCCGCAAGCTTAGGATCGTTGCTTTGTAATAATTTTTTTTGATCTGCAAGAGGTATTACAGGCAACTGCGCAAAAGCCTGATTGGTGATAAGGGTAGTTAAAACAACTGCAATGGCAATGATGTATTTTTTCATTACATTATAGTTTAAGAAGAACGATAGGTTTGATTTCATAGAGACTCGTAGTTTACTAATGGTAACCGGAAGCACATCATTTTCTACCAGGTCATAGCTTTGACCGGATGAATTTGTGTGCATCAAATATTCACCGCTGACGCAGGTAAGTAAGTTGCTTGATCGGAATTATCAATTGGCTTTTGCAAACTCGCCGTCAGCTGCAATTTCAACCTCGTCGCTTACAAGTACCGTAGGCGTGCTTGGACCAATATTAAAGTCTGAACGCTTTAATGTACCCCGTAATTTAAAACCGGCATCGTTTTTCTTGCTATTTGGGTTCTCTTTTGTTCCGCGGTACCAAAGATCGATCGTTACGGGTTTTGTAACACCATGCATGGTCAGGTTGCCGGTAAGCTTATACTTGTTCGTCCCGTCTGCCTTTATTGATGAACTTTTGAAAGTGATAGCCGGGTATTTCGCAGCATCAAAAAAGTTAGCACTTCTCAGATCATTATCACGCATTTCAACTTCCGTGTTGATTGAAGACACGTCTGCTGAAAGTTCAAAAACGGCATCACTAAAATCAGGGTTGGCCGCAGTTATGGTCACATCAAATTTTTTGAACAAACCATCTACATCCGAAAGCAAATGATGAGTAACAGTAAACTTAAGTTTGGAATGCATTTTATCATTTTTCCACGTAGCCGTTTGGGCAAATAATGCTTTTTGTAAAAGCAGGAGAACCGCAAATAATAATAATTTCTTCATGTTAAATAATTGGTTTTTTTTAGTTAAAGTAATACTTCACGGCTCACAAACCTGCATTTCAATGCTTAATTTGACGACGGGAAGGTTCGGGATAAAAATAGAGTAAAACGCCTTCCAATGTATTGATATGAATCAAGAAATAATATTGATTTCGATCAATGCTTTAGTCCTTTTTTACAAAGAGTTTTTTTCTGACACGGCTTAGTGTTTCCGGTGTTAACCCGAGATAAGAAGCGATCATATGCTGCGGTACGCGCTGCGTGATATCCGGATAAATACTTAAAAGTTTGGTGTATTTTTCTTCGGTCGATAACATGAACATGTCTGTTAATCTCTTCTGCAGCGACATATAGGCACCGCGATACTGCAGGTAATTAAATTTATAAAATCCGGGAACGGCGGTCTCCAGGTATACATGTGAAGCTTTGCTTATCAGTATCAATTCGGAATCTTCTATTGCCTCAATATTCAGACTGGAAATATCTTCTGTTATAAAACTGTTCAGATCGGAAATAAACCAACCCTCCGGTGCAAATTGTATAATGTGTTCGTTATTTTTTTCGTCCACCAGATACGAGCGGAGCATGCCTTTACTCACAAAGGCTACCGATTTACAAATTTCCCCTTCCTGCAAAAGATATTGGTGTTTCCTTAGCCTCTTTACACTAATATGCTGCCTGAAAATTGCTTTTTCAGCTTCTGTTAGTGTCATCCCTTTTGACAGCTTATTGAAGAAATTATCGAGCATGGTTTTTTAAACCGCTAATTTAGTTTTTTTGCATGATGATAAGAATTGGCTGGTAATTCCCGCCCTGAAAACCGTATTTCAAAGTTAGCATGCGTCACATCTATTGTACAAAGGACACTTCGTTTGGTAAAGGCAGCGTAAGACACCAATTAATTGAATACACAAATCGTGTACTTTTTAGAAGCGAATTCAGCTATAATTTAGCTATAAAGTACTCACTATATTGCTCATTTTTTTACTAAAATATATGAATTTGACGGATGTTAGCGAAAGTGTAAAATCGATAATAAATTAATTATCAATAAGTTAGTGTTTAACGAAAACTTTGGCTCATAGTTCCTTAAAACAAAAAT